>NZ_JBRJXU010000183.1:0-108195 GCF_057467645.1 Zarconia sp. | reverse complement strand
TGTGCGCAGTTCATAGAGGGTTCGTTCTTCTTCGGGTTTTAGCAATGCTCTTAATCGCGCACCCAATAGCATCTCCTCCGATTTTTGACTTCACTTTTACTTATCTTTACATACCTACACTTTTCCACGCCTACCTACTTAGAAAGAGATCGAAAGAGGTTGGATTATTTTACATTTAGTTACACAGCTGAAGGTTTTAACACCGACCGACCTAAGACCAGTTGACTGACTAAAATAGCGAACAGAGGTTGGCTGACTCATTTGCGATCCTCTGTTATTTAGTCTCAAATTGCTTTTTGACGATCTGCAACTGTGGTTCTTTTATTCAACAGAACTGACTTTTTATTTCTGTTCAACAGACTTGCTGTTGTCCATAGAGATGACAAAATAAATTGATGTACGGAAATCCATGATATTAGTCGGGTAAATATTGAATAATTTGAGTCGATGAACGTACTATTAGCTACATTTGGTTCGCGCGGCGACGTACAGCCCTTCGTCGCATTGGGTAAAGGACTTCAGAATCGAGGACATCGGGTCACCGTCTGCACGTGCAGCCGTTTTGAATCATTTATCACCGATTTTGGGTTGGACTATGGCTACGCATCCAATGACTTACTCGATTTGATGGACTCCGATGCCGGCCGAGATGCGATGGAAAACAGCACGGGAGTATTCAGCGCGATCGCAACCACCATCAAGTTGATGAAAGATGCAAAGTCCATCAATCGGCAATTGCTCGAAGATTCGTGGACGGCCGCGCAAGCTGCAAACCCGGATATGATTATCTTTCACCCGAAAGTCCTGGGTGGTCTATCGATTGCCGAGAAGCTCGATATTCCGGCAGCAATGGCCCTGCCTTGTCCGATGCTCGTCCCCACCGCCGAACGACCCACCATCGGTTTTCCCCATTTACCCCTGGGTCCAGGGTACAACCGGTTCACCTACAAACTGGTGCAAATGGGTTATCGAAGCTATGGGGGGATAGTAGACGAGTTTCGTCAGGATGTACTCGGTCTCGAGAAGTGGCCTCAATCCTCGGGAGTCATGCGATCGGCCGATAATCGACCCATTCCCATCCTCCACTTCTACAGTACTGCGGTCGTGCCGCGCCCCCAAGATTGGCCCGATTGCGTTCGTGTTACGGGATCTTGGTTTTTAGACTTACCGGAACCTTGGGAACCGTCGGCAGAGTTGAAGGCATTTCTCAATCGCCCAGACCCAACGGTTTATATCGGTTTTGGCAGTATGGCCGGTCGAGATCCCGCGCGAGTTGCCGAGATTGCGATCGCCGCCTTGCAAAAAGCGAAGTTGCGCGGCATCATCGCCACGGGTTGGGGGGGACTCGATCCGGGAGAGTTACCCGACACCATTTTCCAAATTGACAGTGCCCCCCATGCCGCGCTATTTCCCCAGGTATCTGCGGTCGTCCATCATGGAGGTGCGGGAACGACTGCAGCGGGTTTGCGTGCGGGTTGTCCGACAATCGTTTGTCCCTTCTTTGGCGACCAGCCCTTTTGGGGGGAATGCGTCCGCGAACTGGGGGTGGGCACTAAACCGATTCCCCAGAAGCAATTGACCGTTGAGAGGTTGGCGTCTGCTTTAACCGAGGTAACGACGAATCCAACAATCCGACAAAGGGCAAACGCTTTAAGCGATCGAATCCGTCGTGAAGATGGTATTGGAAATACGATCGCAATTATCGAGAACATGTAAGCATTCACCTTAGCCAATGCACTACGTATTCAAGCTATGACATCCAATCAAAAATACAAGCTAGAAATAGGAAGGATTTGGCCGCTCTCTAAATGCCGATTGCTGAATGCTGAGTGCTATAGCTCGTTGACTGAGTTAAGAAAAAATAGGTCTTGAAGAAGCTAGATTTTTGGGATTCAAAAGCCGTCTGCGCTCGCTTCGAGCCTTTTCAGGGCTGCGAAGAATTTAAATTACTTTAACCCCAACACGCTCAAAATTGCATTCACAATATCGAAGTAAAAGTTTCCTCCCATTTCTCGAAAGAGCTGAAACTCGGCTCCGGGCGTGCCAAAAAACGGACGCAGCGTCCAACCCAACTGACTGCCAACGAAGGCATACAGAAATAGCCAGCCTTTGAGCAACTTTTGCCGATTTTCTTTTCCTTCCTCATCCGCTTCAGTTTCGGACATGAGCTGCATTCCTTGATATAAGAATTTCACCCCCACAAATCCCGTCAACCCCAAAATTGCCACATTGAGTAACTTGAAAAATTGGTAGTTCGGTGTTGTAACGAGGAAAAAGAGCGAGATTGGCGCGAAGCTAAAAAGCAAGACACTAATAGCTGAAACCGCTGCTAGAACAATGGCAAAATGCTGCGTAAAACTTTTTCGCGAACCGAATAAGATATTGAAGAAATACAGAGTTGGCAAGCAAACTGCCATGGTGATTAGATACAAAGACGGTAGCTTCACCGCAGAGGATAGCGATTGCATCCCGCTATGAAACGAGCCGATAATAAAACCGTAAACGGCAAAGAACGCCGAGCTAACGAAGAGAAGAGAGACAATTTTCTGTTTCAGTCCAATATCTTGGCTGATTTGAGCCATGAAGCCATGGCGATCGCGAAGCAACCCTGTCAAAGTATCAAAGTAACTCGTCACTTGAAACTTTGGTTCTAGTGTATTTTTCATGGAGAGCGAAAAGAGATCTAAAGATATCAATCGTAGAGCAGCTACACGAAGTTCGAGGCAAATTCCGGCGAATTCCATTTAAAGTTTGAATGAACTTTAATCAACTTTATCGACTAGAACGTTTTGCTTTACCGTTTTCGCTCGAAAGATACGGCTCGATCGCCCAAGTTTTCGCTCGAGTTTATTCGTGATAATCGCCGCCAGAACCGTATTTCCAGGCTTGAATCCAGCGATCGAGATAGTATTGCCCTCGGGCATTTTTCTGGATATCTTTCTGGGTCGATCGAGCATTTTGCCAGTTCGCCACTGCTTCTCCCAAGGGCAACAAGGCATTGTACGCTCCCAGACTGAGGTAGTGACGCATCCAGTTTACCAACGGCGGCAAACCCACTTGAGGAATCACTTTCGTCACCACTAGAGGACTGTCGATCGAAGTTTTGAATAACGCTTGGGAGAGGCTGCCGAATTGCACCACATCTTGCAAAAACGGACGCAACACCGGATCGCCTAACTTCGCCATGGCATCGAACACCGCTGAGAGTAACTCGTTAATGGCATTGGGGGCAATTTTCTGGTTCACCCCCACACTCATTGTTTGTTGGAACAGCCAGGTGACGGATAAATTCGGCTGGTAGGGCTGCAAAAGGGCGAGGGCATCGCGATCGAGAATATCGCCGCGCAAAGCATCCCCAATTCCCTCATTGAGACGCTTCAGGTGGCGCAGCATCGCCCCGAATCCGCCAAAACTGAGGGGAGACTGACTGCTGCTACTATCCCCCACTGGCAGAATCCGGTTCCAGGGAGATTTCAGGGGGCTGTTGCGGTAGGAGGGAAAGAAGCCGAATAGCGCCCGTTGAAAGTCGAGTTGGGCGAGATCGACATTTTGATACTCCGGCAACAAGCGCAGGTATTCCTCAAAAAAGAATTCTAAACTGAAGCGATCGGGATGGGCATCGAGATAGGTAAATAGATAGGTGGTGCGTCCGTCGCGGGCGGGGAAGGCTTCCCAGAAATACTGACATTGATGCTGAATGGGGGTAAACGACGCGAACAAATCCCCCGTTTCGTTGTTCTCGTACCCTGTGGCGCAACTCCCCGCCACCATACAAATGGCATCAGGCTTACTGCCCCCTCTGGCTTGGCGGACGATGGGAGAAAAATGCCCCATGGCATCCAGCAGCAACCGCCCTTTTAAGGCGTCTTCCCCAGTTTGTACGCTGACTCCATCGGGGTGAACCACCGCCCCTTCAAATGCCGTCCCCTCCAAGAGTTTGCCCCCAGCCGCCAAAAATGTTTGTTTCAGCATTTCCAGCAGAGTCACGGGACGGATACCGATATTGAGGATGTCGCGCACCCAAATTTCGGGACCCTCGAAAAAGCTGACGCGGGCAGGGTTATACTCGGTGACGATCGCCTCGTTAAGCTGGGCTTCGGTGAGTAAGTCCAACTCCAGCAAAACATCGAGTTCCCGGCGAGAGATATTCCACTCTTGTTCTCTGCCGCGCAAAACCCCCCGTTCGAGGAGTAGCGTTCGCCACCCCTGCTTTGCTAATGCCGCCCCGATGATAATTCCCAGGGTTCCCCCGCAGATAATGACATCCCAGTCGGTATCGCCGAGGAGAGTCTCGCTGTTCTGGATAACGTTCGGAACCGGGGTGCTATTGTTTTTAATCGCGTCCCACAGCCCGTCGGCGCGGTGCAGGTTGGCAAGGGGGTTTCCGGGGGTGCGATCGAGGATTTGCGGGGTGAGGTTCATGGGATGAAGGGGAAAACCAGTATTGCTTTACATAGCTTAACGTTAATAGCGATGCAAGGTTAAGTGGAGCTTCTTTTGATGCTTACTTTCTTTGAGCGCTCTTTGAAAACCACAAGATCTTGATGACTCCGATTGTCAGAGCGATCGCATATAAAATTTTTAAAGAGAAGCTGAGGAATAAGTAGTTTGGAGAGTAAAAAAAATCGCCAGGTAACCCACGTTTCCAAAACTCTTCAAGAAAATAATAAGTTCCCGGTGCGTCTCCATAATCTCCCGTATTCGTCATCACGGCTAATCCTTGTATCAGTAAAACTATCGAGAATCCGAACGCGCCAATTTCAATTTTTTTGGATCGATGTCTAATGACTTCGATCGCAATAAGAATAAGATTGATTAGGTAACAGGGAAAACACAAAATCACTAAAATAATCGCCATTGACCAGCCGGGTGCTGAGAAAGCAAACAGGAACGAACTGATAACAGCATAAAACAGGTATAAGCACAAAAGTAGATAACTGGAAACTTTCATTTTTTAATTGGATTAATAATCTGAATAGGCAGACCACATGGCAAATTAGAGTTAAACTCCGATTAAGCTTGTAGTCTAAAACAATATTTTGCTTGTTTGACTGGCGATGCGTGACGATCGCCAATGAATAACGGAAAGAGCGCGAACTGCTATCGAGGAAAAAAGATATAATAAAATTGTTTTGGTTTCGATGTTATTTTGAGGTGTATAACAATGAATATTCAACAATCAAACGTCGATTTATTAAGCAAACTAGATATTAAAAAATTAACGAATTCTTCTGACTTATTTGCAGAAACGTTCGTGTGGCATTTCTTTAATGCCAAGCTCCCGGAGGTTCAGGGTGACTATGTTGGCTTAAACGGTCTCCAAACCTTTTTTGAGAAACTGGCAGCAATCACCAATGGTAGCTTTGAGGTTGAGCCACTTTCAATTACTCCCATGGGAGATGAATTGGTCGTTACGCACGTTCGAGATCGGATGACATTAGAAGGTCGCGCGATCGAGCTTGATGCGGTTGTTGTGTGGCGCATTGTTGACGGTTGCATTGCAGAAGCTTGGGATATTCCATCGATTTATACAGAGCGATCGCAAACGGAGCGCTAATCTCTATTGTCTCTAGGGTTCCTCTTGACTTTGTTTGTGACATACTCCCGACGCTAACCCGTTTCCCATTCCCCATTCCATCAAAGCCAATTCCCCACCAACACGTAAGGAGCCCAGAAATAGGGAATCCGGTAGCGACTATCTTGCAAAACGCTTAACTGCGCTTGTCGCAAGGCTTCTGCTTTCGTGATTCCCGGCTGGGTTATCTCCTGGTAGAATGCTTCCATCAGCACCACAGAAGAGCTATCGTTCACTTGCCACAGCGTTGCCAAAGTACTGCGCGCCCCCGCCCGCACCGCAACTCCCGCCAATCCCAAGGCGGCGCGATCGTCTCCATCGGCGGTTTCGCAGGCGCTAAATACCAGCAATTCGATCGGCTTGGCAAAACGATCCGATCGCCTCTTGAGTAGCGTATCCAAATCTTTGACGTTAATCACCCCATCCCAGGTGAGGATAAACGTCAAATCCGCTTGAGAACTAAACTGTCCGTGGGTGGCGATGTGGACGATGGGAAAATCAGATTTCTCCATTTCGGCTTGCAAAGCCTCTTGGGTAAAACTTTCGTTGAGCAATACCTCACTAGGAATCTGAGATTGAATTTGCGTCAGTTCCGGTTCCACCCCCGGCAACGGCGTAAACCCCTGGCGTGCTTCCGATAATCCAGCGGCAAGGGTGGTGAGTTTCTCCGATTCGAGGGGTTGGGAGGAGAGGAGTTGGAGTCCCGGTGTGAGAGCGATGCGGTATTTTTCGATCGCGTACCGCTCGCCATCGTACAACGCTGCCATGGGAATATTGCGCAACTTGCCATCGAGGATAAAGACGAGGGTTTCGATGCCCTGCTGCTGGAGTTCGGTTTCGATCGGACGCAGTACCCAATCGTAGACTTGTTGGGAAAGCTCTTTCACTTCCTGCTGATTTGCCGAGATGCGTCCCAACCCTTGGCGAAGTTGGAGAAGGGTGCGATCGAGTTCGCCGGTGGCAACGCGATGGCTGTAGTGGCGCAGAGGGGCGTTGGGCAGGGAAACGATAACATCGATGCGATCGTCGAGCAAAATCGGGTAGACACTCGCCGCTTCGGGATCGATTTCATCCACCGCTACCGGTTCGGCATCCAAACAGGCTTCCCGGAAAAAGTTATCCAGTTCCGCCAGTTGCAGGGATTCGATCGCCTTGCGGGCTTTCTTCAAATTTTCCTGACTCGGGTTGCCGCCACCACTATCTAAAAGTAACGCCACAAACTGGCGGTATATCGGTTCGACGCTTTTGCGGAAGCCGTACTGGACATCGGAATTTCCCGCTTCGATCGCCACCAAGTCGTTACGCAGGGATTGCAGGGTTGTAATGGCCACTTCGTAGGCTGCCGTCGCCTGTTGGGTTTCTCCTCGCCCATTCAGCAACCGCCCCAACTGCCACTGCCATTGGTAGGCGATATCCGAAGCTTTAATCCCCTGGGCTTTGAGAAGGGCTGTCTGTGTTAAATCCAGGGCAATTTCTGACTGCCCGGTGCGTTCGTAGAGTTCCCCCAACCGCCCCAATGCCATCGATTGCCCTCGAACATCTTCGAGTTGTCGGGCTTCTTCAATCGCGGTTGCGAGGATAGCTGCTGCCGTTTCAAATGGGGAAGTTTGGGGGTTTTCGGGTAACTCCTCTAAATATCGGGCAAAATTCACCCGCGCGTAAATCGAACGTCGAGAACGGGGCAACGCTGCCAACTGCCCTTCAATTTCTGGTGTTAAGGTTGCAGCATCTTGCCATGCTTCCGTTTCCACCAACAACCCCAATTGGTTGAGTTGGGCTTCAATTTGGACGATGGGAGACGTGGCCTGGGTTGAAGCTTGTTCGTACGCCTCTAAGGCCGTTTCGATTTCTGAGGTGGCGGCGGCATTTCCCTTGGCGAAGGCAACCGCAGTATTTCCCAAACTAAACTGAATGGCTGCGATCTCATCTGGCGATTGGAGATTCCGGGCAACTTGCAAACTCTGCTGCAACACTTCGCGAGAGGCATCCAAATCGCCGATGACCCGGAGGGCATTCCCCAAACTGCGCAGTCCCGTGGCTTTGAGAGCGGAATCCGGCGCAGCCAGCAACTCGGCTTTAACCGCCTCCAACGTCTCCGTGGCCCTCGCGTAGAGTCCCAGACTTTGCAGGGCTTGGGCTTGGTTGATGCGCGCCCCCGTCGCCCCAAACTCATCCCCCACTTCGGAATAGGCGATCGCAGCTTGCTGCCATCGTTCCAGGGCCTTTTCCCCCTGTCCCCGCACCAGTTGCCAGTGTCCGTCGGTATTCAGGGCTTGGGCGAAGATACTGCCATAGGTTGCCGCTTCGGGGTTGGCGGCAGATGCGAGCAGGGATAGGCTATTTTCGATCGCCTCTTTTGCGTCTTCCCAAGCGCCAATTTGCTGGTATGCCAGAGATAGGTAGTTCAAGGCTAACGCCCGATTCAGAGGATCGCCTGCAAAGACTTCCGTTCCCTGCTGCCAAACCCGCGCCGCCTCCGCGTACTGTCCGGCTCGATACAAGCTGCGCCCTCGATCGAGTAACGATTCTCCCGATGCCCGGTGGAATGTGGGGGTTTGAGAATCGGGAGTTGCGGCGATCGCATCTAGGTGGGGTGCGGTGGGTGGGGCAAAGGCTGTAGAACTTTGAGCGCTCAGGGCCAAGGCAATCGAGGCGAAAAGTAGAGACTTGAGCCTACCCTCGAGATGTAGGCGCGATCGATCTGATTTCATGTGTTCTCCAGTGGCATCGATTGATCGACGATGTACCCTGAAACTCGATCGCCCCATGCGATCGATAAAGTGAATTCGTTGAAATATCGAAGTGCGGGCGTTTGAGGAGACTGGTGACGGCTTCGAGTGCGTTCGCGCACGATTGCCGCCGGAGAAAACCTGCTGACCCGATCGACCTACGGATTACTGTATATAGGTTTGGTTGAAATTTCAAGGCAAGAGAAATGCTCTACCCGGCTTTGTCGCTTCCTTTAGACCTCTGGTATTGCAACCGCCAGACCCGTTAGGGCATCGTGAAGGTAAGCTGGGGGAGCAGGGGACGCTGGCAATCGCTGGGGGAGAGAAGAAAATGCAAGCCTTGAGCTTGAGAACACAGCGTGTCCTAACCGCCTTGGCAACTGCTATAGAAATCAAAAATCAAATTAATTTCTATACCGGAGTCAGGATACTTGAAAGTCGAGCAAGGCGATGTCGATTCGAGTCCTGGGTAAAAAAACTCGAACCCCACCGGACTCCATCGACCCTAACCATAAGTTGTTACCGGACACTCCACCCCCAACACCCCACACCCCTCTAAGCGCCAGACACTCTTATCGAGCGCCTGACGTTACATCTATCAAAACGATCGCACCATGCTAGAAACCCTCGATCTCCATCTATCCCTCGACAAAGACCGCTACAAATCGCAACTCGAAGCCTGCATGATGAAGTTGCGCCAATTGCAAACGGCGTGCTGGGAGAAAAAATTACCGGCGATTGTCGTTCTCGAAGGGTGGACGGCGACGGGGAAAGGGGCACTCTTGAAAAATATGCTCGGATACATGGACCCTCGAGGGTTTGCCGTGCATCACATTTGGCCGCCAACCACTGAAGAACGACAATACCCGTTTCTGTGGCGGTTTTGGCAGCAACTCCCTAAGGCGGGACAGTTTGGGGTGTTTTACCACAGTTGGTACACCCACGTTCTTGAAGATCGACTGTTCGAGCGGGTGTCCGATAGCGAGATTCCCACCGTCATGCGGCAAATTAATGCATTCGAGCGGCAAATGGTGGATGATGGCTGTACGATCGCCAAATTTTGGTTGCACCTGAGTCGCAAGGAACTGAAAGGGCGTCTTAAAAAAGCCGCAGACGACCCCTTAGAATCTTGGCGAGTCCGTCCGGAAGACTGGCAGCAAGCCAAAAATTACGACAAGTACCGTGCCTTTGCCGAAGAAGCGATAACCTACACCAGCACCGGTCCAGCCCCGTGGACGTTGGTGGAAGCCCACGATCCGCGCTGGGCGCAAGTGAAAGTACTCACCCAAGCCATTGCCACCATTTCTGCGGCCCTCGATCGCGATCGCCTCAACGCCCCCATTCCCCAACTTCCACCTCAAGAACATCTCGACCCCACGGAACCCAATTACCTGGCGCAAGTGGATTTAGAGCGGGATTTATCGAAAGACGAGTACAAACAGCAGTTGAAGGATGCCCAACTCGATTTGCGGAAAATCCAGATGAAGATTTACCAGCAGCAGGTTCCGGTGTTGGCAATTTTTGAAGGTTGGGATGCGGCCGGTAAAGGTGGGGCGATTAAGCGGTTAACGGACGTGCTCGATCCGCGCGGCTATCAGGTCAGTGCATTTGCTGCCCCCACCGATGAGGAGAAAGCCCATCACTACCTGTGGCGATTTTGGCGAAATCTCCCCAAAGCCGGACAGATTGGCATCTTCGATCGCAGTTGGTACGGTCGGGTGTTGGTCGAACGGGTCGAAGGGTTTGCTACTCAAATCGAATGGCGGCGCGCCTACCAGGAAATTAACGAGTTTGAGGAACAACTCACCAGCGCCGGATACGTATTGGTGAAGTTCTGGTTGCACATCAGCCCAGAAGAACAATTACAGCGATTTCACGATCGACAAAATAACCCGTTTAAAGCCTACAAACTCACCGATGAAGATTGGCGCAATCGAGAAAAACGATCGCTGTACGAGGTGGCTGTCAATCAAGCCATTCAACGCACGAGTACTCCCAACGCACCCTGGACGATCGTCCCGGGAAATAATAAGTATTACGCCCGAGTGAAGGCGATCGAAACGGTGACGGAAGCGATAAAAAATGAGTTGAAACGCCGTTAGTCGATCGCAGTATTCTGAATCCCTTATTTATATTTTTCCTCTGCCTAGAGTGACAAAAGAGGGTTAAAACAAAGTATTTTTGTGTTACGTTAGTTTTGAGAATGATTATCATTCTTGCACAATAACCTCCCCAGCCTTCTAAATAGACTTGCTCTGGGGTTAAAAATAACAAGGTTGCAGCAGAAGTCCGAGACCAACTATAACCATTACGACTATGCTAAGTATTGAAACTCCCAAACCTCAGTTAAAGACTTCATTTCTCGAACGGCTCCAGAGTCGGGATCGTCCAGTGGTGATCTTTGACGGTGCAATGGGAACGAACATCCAGTCCCAAAACTTGACCGCCGAGGACTTTGGTGGAGCGAAATATGAAGGTTGTAATGAATATTTAGTCATCACCAAGCCTGAGGCAGTGGCGAAGGTCCATCGCGATTTTCTCGCAGCGGGGGCGGATGTTGTCGAGACTGATAGCTTTGGATCTAGCCCCTTAGTCCTCGCAGAGTACGATCTAGCCGATCGCGCCTACGAGATCAGTAGAAAGGCGGCAGAGTTGGCGCGCAGTTGTGCAGATGAGTTTACCACTCCCGAAAAACCTAGATTTGTCGCCGGTTCCATCGGTCCAGGAACCAAGCTACCCACCCTCGGTCATATCACCTATGATGAATTGCGATCGAGCTTCATGGTGCAAGCAGAAGGTCTCTATGACGGGGGAGCCGATCTTTTTATTGTGGAAACCTGTCAAGATGTTCTGCAAATTAAGGCGGCATTGAGTGCCTTTGAGGCGGTGTTTGCCAAAAAAGGTGCGCGACTCCCCTTAATGGTGTCCGTGACTATGGAAATCCAGGGAACCATGTTGGTGGGGACAGATATATCTGGGGTACTGGCAATCCTCGAACCCTTTCCCATTGATATTTTGGGGCTAAATTGTGCGACGGGTCCCAATTTGATGACTTCTCATATTAAGTATCTGTCAGAAAATTCGCCGTTCCCCATTTCCTGTATTCCCAATGCGGGACTACCCGAAAATATTGGCGGTCAGGCAGTTTATAAAATGACCCCCGAAGAATATACCACTGCCATGACTGGGTTCATTGCAGAACATGGGGTTCAGGTTGTCGGTGGTTGCTGCGGTACGCGCCCAGCACATATTCAAGCTTTAGCTGAGGCTGTGGAACACACCCCACTAAAAGAGCGTTCGGTGCGAAAAAATGCCGTCGGTGAGATTCGATCGCCCCTCTCCTATACGCCAGCAGCAGCATCCATTTATTCGGCCCAAACCTACGAGCAGGATAATTCCTTTTTAATCGTTGGCGAGCGATTAAATGCCAGTGGTTCTAGAAAAGTCCGCAAGCTTTTGAATGAAGATGATTGGGATGGGTTATTGGCGATCGCTAAATCCCAGGTCAAAGAAGGCGCGCATATGCTGGACGTAAACGTAGATTACGTCGGGCGCGACGGCGAGCGGGATATGCGAGAACTCGTATCCCGACTGGTGACCAATACGACCCTCCCACTGATGCTCGACTCCACCGAGTGGACCAAAATGGAAGCGGGTCTCAAGGTCGCCGGAGGCAAATGTTTGCTCAATTCCACTAATTATGAAGATGGAGAAGAGCGATTTTTTAAAGTATTGGAACTGGCAAAAGAATATGGCGCGGGGGTTGTCATCGGCTGTATCGATGAAGAGGGAATGGCTCGAACCGCCCAGAAAAAATTCGAGATCGCCCAACGGGCTTATCGGGATGCGATCGAGTTTGGGATTCCACCCCATGAAATTTTCTATGACACCTTAGCCCTACCGATTTCAACTGGGATTGAGGAAGATCGGGAAAATGCCAAAGCAACGATCGAATCCATTCGACTGATTCGGGAAAATCTGCCCGGCGTTCACTTCATGCTGGGGGTCTCTAATATTTCTTTTGGCTTAAGTCCAGCCACTCGCATCACCTTAAATTCGGTCTTCCTGAATGAAGCGATGAAAGCTGGGATGGATGGGGCGATCGTCTCCGCTGCCAAGATTTTGCCATTATCGAAGATTGACGAAGAACATCAACAGATATGTCGGGATTTGATTTATGACAATCGCAAATTTGAAGGAGATATTTGCACCTACGATCCGTTGACGAAGCTGACGGAAATTTTTGCGGGAGTGAGTGCAAAGGATGCTAGATCGGGTCCTTCCTTAGCCGACTTGCCCATCGAAGAACGCTTGAAGCAACATATTATTGATGGCGAGCGGATTGGATTGGACGATGCATTAAAGGCGGGTTTAGATGCGGGTCATAAAGCCCTGGAGATTATCAATACTTTCTTGTTGGATGGGATGAAGGTTGTGGGCGAACTGTTTGGCTCCGGTCAAATGCAATTGCCCTTCGTGTTGCAGTCAGCCGAAACCATGAAATCTGCGGTGGCTTTCCTCGAACCCTACATGGAAAAAATCGAAGGAGAAGACGAAGATCGCGGTAAAGGTAAATTCCTGATTGCTACCGTTAAAGGCGATGTCCATGATATCGGGAAAAATCTGGTGGATATCATCTTGACCAATAATGGCTACAAGGTCATCAATCTGGGCATTAAACAAGCCATTGAGGCAATCGTCGAAGCTTATGAGCAGCATCAGCCTGATTGTATTGCCATGAGTGGCTTGCTGGTGAAGTCTACAGCATTTATGAAAGACAATCTGGCAGCATTTAATGCTAAAGGGATTACAGTCCCAGTGATTTTGGGCGGTGCGGCACTCACCCCAAAATTTGTCTATGGCGATTGTCAAGAGACTTACAACGGGCAGGTCATTTACGGTAAAGATGCTTTTGCTGATTTGACCTTTATGGATCGGCTGATGCCCGCCAAAGAGCAGCATTCCTGGGTGGATACCGAAGGCTTTACAGGGGAATTTGCTCAGTTTAACCAAAAGGGACGCAAGGCGATTGAAGATTCAGATCGAGAACTCAATGGTAATGGGTCCAAATCCGATGGAGAACTCAATGGTAATGGGTCCAAATCCGATGAACCCATTGTCATCGATACCGAACGCTCGACAGCGGTAGAGATTGATATCGAACGTCCTACGCCGCCTTTCTGGGGGACGAAAATTCTTCAGAGTGGAGATCTAGATTTAGAAGAACTGTTCTGGTACATGGATTTGCAGGCACTGTTCGCTGGCCAATAGCAATTCCGGAAACCGAAAGACCAATCTCGCGAGGAATATGATTGGTTCCTGGCATCGAAGGTTCATCCGATCTTGGAAGAATGGAAGGAAAAAATTCGCACGGAAAAATGGTTGGAGCCAACTCTCGTTTATGGTTATTTCCCCTGTGCAGCGATCGGAAATTCCGTGCATGTTTACGAGCCAAGCGTCATCGAGCAGGGCTTAACACCCAAAACAGCAACCCCGTTTGTCACTTGGACATTCCCCCGTCAGAAATCCGGGCGTCGCCTATGCATTGCTGATTTCATCCGCCCAGTCGAACAGAATCAATTTGATGTCTTGCCGATGCAGGCAGTGACTATGGGAGAAATTGCCACCGAGAAAGCACAGGAACTCTATAAAGACAACAAGTACACCGATTATCTCTATTTCCACGGGATGGCGGTGCAGTTGGCGGAAGCCTTGGCAGAATGGAGTCATGCCAGGATTCGGCGGGAATTGGGCTATGGGGATTTAGAGCCAGATAACATTCGCGATGTATTAGCCCAAAGGTATCAGGGTTCTCGGTATAGTTTTGGCTATCCAGCTTGTCCGACGGTGATGGATCAAGTGCCACAGTTGCAATTATTGGGATGCGATCGCATTGGAATATCGATCGATGAGAGCGAACAGCTTTATCCAGAGCAAACGACCACTGCTTTTGTCACCTATCATCCTGTCGCTAGATATTTTAGTGCGTAAGAGCGATCGGTAATGAGGTCGCGCCCAAATCCAGGCGACCTCTAATTTTTCTCGATCGTTGCTAGGCATCGGCATAGCTCATGCCGCCTACATTTCAACTGGATTGACTTTCAAAATAAAGGTCTCTAATGAGTGAAATAAACGATGGATCGAATTGGCATCAAGATTTTATTGCCAGTAATTTGTTAGTCATTGGCTATAATGCTTGGGCCGGTCATCTCAGTTGCGAGCGCGGCGCGATCGTTTGTAGCACAAATTCTCCAACATTGGGGGTTGGCGGAGAATCATTCAAAACCCATTTTGTCGGACGTTCTCGCCTTGCGCCGTTCCTGAATGCCTGGTTAGCGACTCCGGACACGGCAATTTTGCCCCATAACTTTACGATCGCTCACATCTTGGAAGTTGTCGATAATTATTCTCCAACCACAGAGGTTGTATTGTTGCTGGAGTCTTTCGATCGAGCAACGTTCTTTTACTTGAAAAACCTACCCATCACACCACCTCAATGCTACGAGCAAGTACGTAAGACTTGGGATGAATTTCAGCCAGGAGTTAGTGCAAGGCTTGATGAACAACTTCCAACAATCAGTCAGAACTGAGATCTTGTAAACTGAATCTTTCCCGACAAAGGGTATTAACAACTATGTCGTATCCATCTAAACCATCGGCATGCCCCTGCGTAACGACCTTCGATGAGTTTGTGCAATTGGCAGATTACTCTCTGATGGACACCTTAAATGCCGATCCTGATGCCACCAGAGATGGTGACGATCGCCGTGCCCGACAGGTTTTTTCGGGTCATTTTGTACCCGTGCAACCTACACCCCTTGCAGAACCAGAATATGTGGCCCATAGCAGCACTTTTTTTAAGGAACTTGGATTGAGTGACAAGCTGGTGCTCGATGAGAAATTTCGCTCCTGTTTTTCTGGCGATCTCCGTGCTGCCCATGAGCCTATGCGTCAGATTGGCTGGGCGACGGGTTATGCACTGTCGATTTATGGCACCGAATATATCCAAAATTGTCCATTCGGTACGGGGAATGGTTATGGCGATGGTCGGGCGATATCTGTGTTTGAAGGAATCATCAATGGTCAGCGCTGGGAAATGCAATTAAAAGGGGGTGGGCCAACGCCTTATTGCCGTGGTGCCGACGGACGTGCAGTTCTGCGTTCAAGTGTGCGTGAGTTTCTAGCCCAAGACTATATGCACGCCTTAGGTGTTCCAACATCGCGCTCTTTGACGCTGTATGTTTCTAAATCTGAGACTGTTGCCCGGCCTTGGTATTCTCAAGACTCCCTCTCCACCGACCCTGATATTTTGGTGGACGATCCTGTGGCTATTTCAACTCGCGTTGCACCATCCTTTTTGCGGGTTGGTCAGCTAGAGTTATTTGCCCGCCGCGCTCGCAGCAATGCTCATCCAAAAGCATTAGAAGAGTTGCGCGCGATCGTGTCCCACTTAATTGAGCGAGAATACAAAAGCGATATTAATCAAAACCTTGGTTTTGCAGATCGATTGGTTGAGTTGGCTAAGCTATTTCGCCAGCGTCTTATTTTACTGGTGGCTAATTGGCTCCGGGTTGGTTATTGCCAAGGGAATTTTAATAGTGATAATTGCGCTGCTGGTGGCTTTACCCTCGACTATGGACCCTTTGGGTTTTGTGAGATTTTTGACCCTTGGTTTCAACCTTGGACTGGCGGCGGTCACCACTTTGCCTTCATCAATCAGCCAAGGGCAGCAGAAGCTAATTATTATATGTTTTGGAAAGCTGTGAGACTTTTACTGGCAGAAGATGCGGTCGCTTTAGAACAGTTCGATCGAGTAGGTCGTGGCTTTTCGGAAGCCATGCAAAAACAAATCCAAAAAATGTGGGCGACCAAACTTGGTTTGAGCGAATTTAATCCAGAACTATTCAAGAAATTAATGCAGTTAATGACCCACTCAGATGTGGATTACACCATTTTATTCCGCGAGTTATCCCACATACCAGACGATGTGGAACCCTTGAAAAAGAGCTTCTATGGTAAAACTTCACAGCAATTTGATGACCAATGGCAATCTTGGCTAAAAAGCTGGCGCGACCTTGTTATTAATGAGGGCAATTTGGCTGAGATATCAACAAAGATGAAACAGACTAACCCAAAATACACATGGCGAGAGTGGTTAATTGTCCCTGCCTATCAACAAGCCATGGAGGGTGACTACAGGTTAGTTAAAGAGTTGCAAGAAGTATTTAGCCATCCCTATGATGAGCAATCACAAGAAGTAGAAGATAAATACTATCGTCTAAGACCTAGCGCATTTTCTGACGTTGGTGGCGTGTCGCACTATAGTTGTTCATCTTGATGACGACAAGGAAGTTATAGCATGTCTTAACTTAAGTCGTCCTTGCTATATCAGTACCTGCAGCAACAATATAAAAACTTTGAGAATGCCGATCGGCGGGCATCAAAACTGATTCTTTAACCTGGATGGGATTCCAAAACCAGCCACATCTTTGCACAAAGAATTGAGTTTCCGTAGGATGTGTTAGCGATAGCGTAACGCATCAAAACCTAACTTGTTGAAGCAAAGAATAAGTTGACTCTCACAGCAGAAAAATGACCGCCGGACATCGCAGCCTGTAAAAGAGAGAAGCCTAACTACAGATCGCAGTCAGTTTATCTTTTCAATTTGGCATATTTATTATACAAAGCAATATCGTGATAATGTCCCAAATTCCTGCTTTATCGCGTTGCACTAGGTGCTTGCCCTAAATAATTTCCGAGAATCCCCCTATTGTAATCTTTGATTAAATCGGGAACGGCGCTTTTAAAGGGCGGAAATGGTTCCGTCCACAGCACCTCATGAATTATAAAAAAATTAGGCTTAATTCTCATTTTTTCATGAATGCTTATTGCTTGAAAAGACAAACAATATTGCCAAAATATTGTCATTGTCAATATTTTTTTAAAAGTTGGAAATCAGCGCTTCTGCGGAGGGAGGGGATGTGAAACTTGCCATCAATTTTGTTGATAGATAGCAATCCCCTATGAATTCCGAAGCCGCAATTAGAAAACTAGGCGGTTAATCGTCGGTAATTCACCCTAAATTTTAACTGGATTGGCTTTGGACGGTCGCACCTTGAATGCCGACACCATATAAAATATACAAAAGTATTTTTTATCCAAACCATAAGAGAAACTATGCCCATTCACCATTGGGAAAATCTTAATACCTTTGCCTTCAAAGATCTCGATCCACAGCGCACAATTGCCATTATGACAACGGGGTCAATTGAACAACATGGCCCGCATCTGCCCGTCGGCGTTGATGCCAAGATCGTACGCGGCGTACTGCACGGTATCCTGAAATGCGTCCCTGATGATATTACTGCGATCGCCCTGCCCGTTTTGCCGATTGGCAAGGCGATCGAGCATGAAAATTTTGATGGGACGTTATCGTTATCTACCGAGACTGTGATGGCATTGTGGCGTGAGATCGCTGCCAGCGTTTTCCGTACCCCGGTGCGCAAGCTGTTGATGCTCAATAGCCATGGCGGACAATCCGACGTTGCGCGCATTGTTGCCAGAGATTTACGCGCCCATCACAAAGCCCTTGTGGTGCCCGTGAACTGGTGGACATACAAGGCTAAAACTCTGTACCAAGACACCGAGTACACCCATGGTCTACACGGTGGCGCGGAAGAGACCGCCCTGATGCTGCATCTGCACCCTGACCTTGTAAACCATAGGGAGATTAAAAACTTTGTGCCTGTATCTTTGGAACAGGCTTCTCTGTACCCGATGCTATATGGTTCTGGTGCCAAGCAAGCCTGGATGGCCGAAGACCTACACCCCCAAGGCGCAACAGGAGATGCGACCATCGCCACAGAGGAAGACGGCCAAAAAATTTGTGAGGAGGCCGTCGAGTCCATGATTGCTCTGCTGCAGGACATGGCGGCGTATCAGATTTAATGGATTTTGAGGATAATGAGAATGTGCAAGCAAGACCTGAAGACGTGAGAGCCAATGCCGTCAACTTGGCTTTGAAATTATCATTGGGTTTTATAAAGGTTGGTTTATCGTTTTTTAGGGATTAAATAAAATATACATGAAATAAAAAGGGGGGTGTATGACGAGAAAAATTTTGATTAAGAATGCCCAGCTAGTTAATGAAGGTCAGGTGTTTTCATCTGATGTCCGTATTTGTAATGAACGAATAGAAGAAATTTCTAGATCGATAACACCCTCTGGGAGTGAAGAGGTAGTTGATGCATCTGGACTTTATCTGCTGCCTGGAATGATTGACGACCAGGTGCATTTTCGTGAACCTGGACTAACTCATAAAGGTACTATTGCGAGCGAGTCTCGTGCGGCGGTGGCTGGTGGTATTACGAGTTTTATGGAAATGCCTAATGTAAACCCCTCCACAACCACTATTGAGGCTCTAGAGAGTAAATATGAAATCGCTCGGAAAAGTTCGATCGCGAACTATGCATTTTATTTAGGTGCCACGGAAAATAATATTGAAGAAATCAAGCGCCTCGATCCAAATAAACATTGTGGCGTAAAAATTTTCATGGGTGCTTCAACAGGTAACTTGTTGGTTGAAGATAAAACAGCACTTGAGGATATTTTTCGGGAGTCTCCAACATTAATTGTCACTCACTGTGAAAGTGGTCCGGTTATCGCGAAAAACCTGGCTCGCATTGAAGCGTTGAATCGTCCTGTCGTTATTACCGATCATCCAATCATTCGAGATACTGAAGCTTGTTTTGCCTCATCGTCTTTGGCGGTGGATTTAGCCCAGCGTCATGGCAGTCAGTTACATGTTCTACACATTACCACCGCCAAGGAATTAAGTTTATTCGATCCGGGTCCGATTTCTAATAAGTCTATTACCGCCGAAGCATGCGTTCATCATTTGTGGTTTAGCGATCGGGATTATGTGGAACTTGGGAACCTGATTAAGTGTAATCCAGCCATTAAGTCCGCCGACGATCGCGCCGCCTTAATTCAAGCTTTGCACGAAGGTCGTATTGATATCATTGCTACCGATCATGCGCCGCACACTTGGGAAGAAAAGCAGGTGGATTATCCAAAAGCTCCTGCAGGGTTGCCTTTAGTACAACATGCTTTACTTACTCTCTTTGAGCAAGTAACTCATAAACGCATGTCTCTTTCTCAGCTAGTTGAAAAAACCGCTCATAATCCCGCTATTCGATATGGTGTAATCGATCGAGGCTACATTCGCGAAGGGTATTTTGCTGATTTGGTATTGGTCGATAGGTCAACACCTTTTACGGTGACACCTGAGAATACCTTTTATCATTGCGGTTGGTCTCCTTTTATGGGGTATAGATTTAGTTCCAGCATTGTGAGTACTTGGGTTAATGGTCAATTAGTGTTTGATGGTCAAAACCTAATTGAGTATCCAGGAGTCTCAAAACGATTGGAATTCAAGGGCGTGAGATAGGTATTTTTTTGATAACGAAGCGTTCAAGCAGACAACGCTGCGCGTTGCAGCTTAACTTAGCGTTATATTTCCTGGACCAGAGTTCTAAATAGATGAATGATGAATAAAGATGATTTGATAAAGTAATGTCAAGAGATATCCGAGCGATCGCTTTCGGATAGATATTTTGGAACGGTTCATTCCCTAGACACTGGCGGTGAAGGTTGAATGCTTCTCAAAATGAAAGAGTATGGACTACCTAGTAAACATAAATCTAACTGAGGTATTTTATGGGATTGAATGACTGTCACAATTTTCAGGATTTCCGAAAATTAGCGAAACGCCGACTGCCAGGACCAATTTTCAATTACATTGATGGAGCGGTCGATGATGAACAGACCTATCGGCGTAACACTAAAGCTTATGGGGACTGCGATCTTATTCCGAACGTGCTTGTCGGTGATTTCTAATTGCTATGACATTACACCACGAGTGCCAAGATAAACGATGCAGTTCCCAAAAGAGCGGTCACCGTGCGAACGTGATTCCAAGCCGTCCAGTCCACAAGATACTTCGCCCACAAATTCCCAGCTTCAATGCTTTCGGGCTTCATGGCATCTAACGATTCGTTCATTGGCACGTTGAAGATAATGGTTACCACCATCACACCCCCCAAATACAGCAGGCTACCGATGAGTAGATAAAGGGTACCGGGTTGCTGCCACCTCCACACCAAGGAAATCACCACTGTGATGCAAGTTGCAGCCGTTCCCAGGAATGCGACAAAAAATAACGGGTTGAGGATGATGCGATTGATGGCTTGCATGGCTGCAATACCTTGTGATGGTGGGAGTTGAGCCAAAGCGCTCATCACGGTATTTGAGAAGATAAAAAACAGACCGGACATCAATCCGCAACCCAGTGCGGCAAAAAGGGTGAGGGCGAAAAAGAGATCGTTAACCATGATGCACGACCTCCCGTTGCCAGACATCGGTTGCAGCAGCTTGCCGGACGTATTCGGAAAAATCGCGGGGTGACCGACCCAGCGCCTGCCGAACGCCGTCAGCCAAGTAGGCGTTGCGACCATCGAGAACCGTGGTAAACAGATAGTTCATCAACATCACGGCATCGGCAGGAAAACCTTGTGCCGTCAGTGTCGATGCAAAAGCTTCTGGGGAAATTTGAGTATATCGAACCGGGCGATCGATCGCATTCGCAATTTCCTCAACGGCCTCGGCAAAGGTCATCAGGTGCGGACCGGTCAACTCGTAAAGCTTACCCGTATGTCCCTCCTCCGTTAAAGCTGCCACCGCAACATCGGCAATATCCTCCACATCAATAAAGGGTTCCTGTATCGCGGCAGCCGGGAGAGCAACCTCACCACCGTTGACCAATTCTCGCAAAAAACCCTCGCTGAAGTTCTGGCAAAACCAACTCGTGCGAACGATCGTCCAGGGAATGCCAGCATTTTGCACGATGCGCTCGCATCGTTGGGCTTCGGGTTCGCCGCGACCGGAAAGCAAGACCAGTCGGCGAACGTTATGCTTGACGGCCAAATCGGTAAAAGCTTGAATTGCCTCAGCCGCTGCGGGTACTGCCAAATCTGGGTAATAGACGATGTAGACAGATGCGACGTTTTCTAAAACGGGTTCCCACGTCGTCGGGTCTTCCCAGAGAAAGGGGAGTTTTCCCGATCGCGAACCGATCCGAATCGGCAGGTTTCGGTCTGCAAGCCGTTTCGCAACCCGACGACCGGTTTTGCCCGTGCCGCCAAGAACCAGCGTCATATTTTCTTGCTCTCTTTTCTGGTTGGTGTTGTGCATTTTGCGTCTCCGCTTTGTTTTGCTTTAAATCCAGAATAGCGATCGAAAACTGGATTTTTAATACTTAAAAGTCTCTAAAAAATGATTAATCGTCTAAAAAAATAGATGAATCGATCAAATGCGCTCGTGGTATATCGTTGGGAATAACAGTTACCAGTGGCGATAGATGAGCCATCGAACACCTGACTCCAATCCAACAGATATCCTGTTGACTTCCGTAGACCCCCTGGGGGAAGCCCTACACTTTCTACACATGAGCGGTCTTTTCTACACTCGCTCCGAATTCACTGCCCCGTGGGGTTTAGACTTACCTCCGCTACCGGACTGCTTGATGTTTCATGTTGTGACATCCGGTCGTTGTTGGCTTGAAGTGGAAGGAAAAGACCCCTGCCTGCTTCAACCGGGGGATTTCGCCCTTGTCCCCCATGGCGAGGGACATCTGCTTTTGAGCGCTCCTGGCGTTCGGGCGGCACAACTCTTCGATCTCCCTCGCGAACAGGTCAGCGAACGATATGAAATTTTGCGATATGGCAATGGAGGGGAAGCAACGAGCATGATTTGCGGTGCGGTTCGCTTCGAGCATCCGGCAGCCCGCGATTTAGTGCGACTCCTGCCAAGCTTAATCTGCATCGGTGCGTCCCTGTCTCCCGAGATGGAGTGGATTCAGAGTACGTTGCGCTTGATGGCTGCTGAAGCTAGGAAATTGCAACCCGGTGGCGAAACGATTATTACCCGCCTTGCGGATATTTTGGTCATCCAAGCCATTCGCGCCTGGATGGCAGAAGACGCCTTGTCCCAACCCGGTTGGCTGGGGGCTTTGCAGGATCGACAAATGGGTCGTGCGATTCTGCTGGTTCAGCGCCATCCCGAGCGATCGTGGACGGTTGCTTCTCTCGCTGCGGAAGTTGCCATGTCGCGATCGGCTTTTGCCGCGCGTTTCAAGAAACTCGTGGGCGAATCCCCGATGCAATACCTAACCCGCTGGAGAATGAATCTAGCCCTGACGTGGCTCAAGGAAGAAGATTCATCTCTCGGGGAGCTGGCCGATCGTCTCGGTTACCAATCCGATGCTGCATTCAGCCATGCTTTCAAGCGCTTCTTCGGGACTTCTCCGGGGGCAGTGCGTCGGGAGAAGTCATCTTAACGTCAGTTCGGCATAAGACAGTTACCGGCGAGGGTGGGGTGTGGGGAAGATCGATAACGAGCATTATCTTAAAAGCTGCTGAATCATTCGTTCGGCTTGTCCGGCGTAGCCGCTACCGAACAGATTGAAATGATTGAGAATGTGATAGAGATTGTAGAGGGGTTTGCGGCGTTCGTACCCCGAATCGAGAGGCCAAGCTTCGTTATAACCGCGATAGAACGCACTGGAGAATCCGCCGAATAATTCCGTCATGGCTAAATCCGTTTCTCGATCGCCGTAATAGGTGGCCGGATCGAAAATTGCCGGTTCTCCCGTTGCCGTCACCCCAGCATTTCCCCCCCACAAATCGCCGTGAACGAGAGAGGGTTGCGGTTCGTGTCCCGCGAGGAGTTGGGGGATTTTGTCGAGGAGGCGATCGCTCCCGTTAAAGTGCATCCCCTTTCTGGCGGCAAGTTTTAACTGGTAGCCAATGCGATACTCGCGGAAAAATTCCCCCCAATCTTCCGTCGGGGTATTGATTTGAGGGGTAGAACCGATCGTATTGTTACGATCCCATCCAAATCGCTCGCGAGTTCCCTGGCGGTGCATCGCGGCTAATTGTCGCCCCATTTCCATCCAAGCCTCAGAACCGCCGCGTCCGTTTAAATCCAGCCATTCGAGAACGAGGTACGCTGAATCGGCCGCCGTTCCCCAGCAGATGGGTTTGGGCACCCGGATGGTGTGAGTCTCCCACATCTGCTGCACTCCCAGGGCTTCTGCAGCGAACATCTCCACTTGCGAGGCACGGTTGAGTTTGACGAAAAAGGTACGCTTGCCGTCAGAAATTGCATTGCCGCGATTGATACACCCGCCACCCACCGAGCGACTGTCGGCAATCTCAAAGGCTTCTCCCGTGGCTTCGGAAATTTGGGCGGCGATCGTATTCCACATCTGTTTACGGTGGGTGGGCGGACTCGATCGATTTTATCGGAAATCTACGATGTGGAGTGTTTCGCACGCAGATCTGAGGGTCTTGAGGAGGGGAAAGGAGCTGGGGGAAAGCCTGGACAAGGAGTTCAAGACTTTATGCGAAATATTTTGTCTTTTTTTGTTTACAAAACTAAATATGTTTGTTACATTTATTTACATAAGGGCGCAACACCTAAAATCCCTGAAAAAATTTTAACGATGACTTTTACCACTGACAGAATCACCAGCTCCATCTTCAATACCCTGGCTCCCGTTCCCAGTGCCATCGCTAACTTTGAGCGCCTCAGCACAGATGACCAACTTGGTTTGCTATGGGTCCTGTACGAAAACATGGGCGGTGCGATCACGCCCGCAGCTCCCGGTGCTGCGAGACTTCAGTTTGCGGCCGGTCTGCTCGAGCGCGTCAAAGCCATGTCCTCTGAAGAGCAACTTCAGCTACAGCGCGATCTCGTCAATAAAGTCAACACCCCTGACACCCGTGCCTACGGCGTTCTGAGCAACAATAACAAGCTCGCCTTCTGGTTCCAACTCGCTGAGTGGATGAAGTCCGGTGAAGTGGTTCCCGTCCCCGCCAACTACAAACTCTCTCGTGAAGCAACCCGAGTTTTCAGTCAGATTGCCCAATTAGAATTCAACCAGCAAATTACTGTTCTACGTCAAGCCGCAGTCAACATGGGAATTGACCCCCTTGCCTAAGTCACATCGCAAAGAGCGATCGGCTAAAATCTTGCAACCCAAGAGCTTTTAGTTTTTCATTCGATTCCGATCGCCTTGCGCTGAGGGAAAAACTCGTATAATTCGCTACAACATCTGAAAAAGCAGGAGGCACTCGTCTTCTGCTTTTTCCGTATCCATATTTCGATCGCAACTGTCAGTCCAGTGAGGATAGTGCCTGAAATGGGGCTCCAGGAGGCTCCTGGGGGAAAGACCGCGGGTTCATTACAATTGCCCAAACCGCCTTTGCGGTTGCTATATTACTCCCGATCGAATCAAATAATTCTAGATTGTGGCTACATTGTGAACGATCGCATCTCTCAATTTTTTCAGATCGAGTCGAGTTGGGAATTTATAAACATTTTCTAAATAAATTGGAGACAAATTATTTATTTATAATAAACTAACTAAATCAGTCAAATATAGTGCTCGGTTTTGGGTTTTAATTTAATTCTCGAGCCAACTTAAATCAAAATAAATGGGTAAAAAATATAAAAATTCTGACACTCAAAATTTTGAGTGTCTATTTATCGCGAGCGGCTAATTTTCTCGAGAAAATACAACCGAAACAAAACGATGTTCAATGGATATTTTAATCGTTGACGATAATATCAACAATCTACGATTGCTCTCAGCCATTCTCGAAGAAAAAGGATATCAAGTCAGAAAAGTAACCAATAGTAAATTTGCTCTTAAAACCATTTCTTTGGCTCCCCCAGACTTAATTTTATTAGATATCAATATGCCCGAACTCGATGGTTTTGGAGTGTGCCGCCACCTCAAAGCCGATCGTCTGACTCGCGACATTCCCGTCATTTTTTTGAGTGCTTTTTCTCAAACCCAGCAGAAACGAGAAGCATTTCGCGCCGGAGGAGTCGATTACATTACCAAACCCTTTCACGTCGAAGAAGTGCTCGCGCGGGTAAAACACCAACAAATGCTGTGTCAGTGCCGGTTCGAGGGTCAACAAGCACGACGGGATGCAGATTTGCTGCGGGCAATTGCCATCGCGCGCGCGCGACAACCCGATCGTCCTTCATTCTTACAGGTGGCACTGACCCAGGTCTGTCAAACCTTTGAGTGGGATGTTGGGGAAATTTGGTCGGTTGGGGGAACGGGTTTGGTTTGTAACGAGCAAACCTATATCAGTCACGATCGTTTGAGGGAATTCGTCCGGGAAAGTTGCACCCACAAGTTCGAGCTCGAGGCAGATGTACCCGCATCGGTTTGGAAAGATAGGCAGATTGAATGGATTATCGATCTCGATGATGCTCGAAATCTCCCATTTTTGCGTAATTCTACGGCAACAGATGCGGGTTTGAAATCCGCACTGGTGGCACCGATTTGCTTCGAGCAAGAACTACGGGGAATCTTGGGGTTGTACGCTCGAGTCCGCCAAAATTTCGCTCGACGCGAAATCCAACCGCTCGAAGCAGTAGCCGGGTGCTTGTCATCGTTCTAAGTTGGGTGAAAGCGGAGCGACGTTCCCAATGACCTTGACAAATCTCTTGATTAGAATGCTCCCATTTTCTTCCCGAAAATTTCTGAAGACGGAAGATTTTCGCTCAAAACAAGTAATTTTGCGGATGACATCGATCGGGTAACCGCGATATAAACTATCCAGCCGTATCCAAGGACTCGATCGTCGTTTTCATCAACATAGACGTCCTAAAAGTCAGTGGCCGAATCGGCAGCTTTTCTTAAAGGGATGTGACTTTAACAGTAACGCTGACTCCGATCTCCAAACTGCTCGCTCTTGAGAGAGCGAATTTTACCTCAATCGAAAACGAAAGCAATTAAAGTCGAGCGGCAAAATTCAAGTTTTGAGCGTTGTAGTATTTTCTAACCCAAGATTTGACGGTTGGTAGATCTCCAAACCCATTGGAGAGTTTCTCTGGTTGGAATTTTGTGGACTCTTATTATGTTGGAACTCGATCGTGCTTCTGTGGAATTCTGTACTCATGTTATGTCCGCTCCTGAACGTATAAACACTCAAGGGGAAATTCTTGTTGTTGATGACGAACTCGGCAATCTGAAACTCTTATCGAAGATACTGCAAGATTCTGGATATCGCGTCCGCCAGGCAATCAGCGGTGATATTGCATTGAGAGTCGTTCGTAAGTCACCACCTGACTTAATTCTCCTCGATATCATGATGCCCGATTTGAATGGATACGAGGTGTGCGAGCAGCTCAAAGCCGATCCCACCCTCTCTGAGATTCCCATCATCTTTATGAGTGCTTTAGGGGGAGGATTCGACAAAGCGAAAGCTTTCAAAGTTGGAGGCGTCGATTACATCTCCAAACCCTTTCAGGTTGAAGAAGCCATCGCTCGCATCCAGCACCAACTCACCATTTCCTCGCTACAAACTCAACTCCAAGAGAAAAATCGATCGCTCGAGCAAACCCTAAAGGATCTCAAACAAACCCAAGTCAAACTGATCGAACGGGAGAAGATGTCCGGTTTGGGGGTGCTCGTTGCGGGTGTCGCTCATGAAATCAATAATCCCGCCAACTTCATCTACGGCAATATTGCCCCAGCCATCGAATACACCACAGATTTATTTCATCTGTTGGAGCTATACCAAAAACACTATCCCGCACCCGCTGCCGAAATCGAGGACGCCATTGAATCGATCGATTTAGAGTACCTCAAAGCCGATTTTCCCCGGCTGCTGCAATCGCTTAACACCGGCGCTCGGCGCATTCGCGATATTGTCAAGAATTTGCGGCACTTTTCGGCTCTCGACTGCGCGCCTCTGAAGACCGCCGACCCCCATATCGGACTCGAAAGCACGTTAATGCTGCTGCAAAACCGCCTAATCGCCTCCAAAAAACGTCCGGAGATTGAAGTGCGTCGCCAGTACGACAATTTACCGGTCTTGGAATGCTATCCCGCCCAGCTCAATCAAGTCTTTTTCAATTTGCTCGCCAATGCCATCGATGCGATCGACACCCGAATGGGCAAGGAATCTCGGAAGCGGCGATCTCCAGCACCGGTGATTACCATTGGCACCCAGGTTATCGATCGAGACTGGGTAGAAATTCGAATTGCCGACAATGGCATTGGCATTCCCGAAGACGAGCGCGATCGCATTTTCGAGCCATTTTTTACGACTCAACCCGTCGGTATGGGAACGGGATTGGGACTGGCCACGAGCTACTCGATCGTGGTCGAGCAACACGGCGGCCAGTTAGACTTCACCTCCGAAGTCGGAAGAGGAACTGAATTTATCCTTCGACTCCCCTTAATACCCAAGCCTTGCCAAAATTGCGATGGTTGCGATTAGGATGTGCGGGTTTAGAGTGTACCCATCGTCAGGGTCAACGGTCGCATTCTCCCTACTGGTGTATCTTTGATGACGCAGGGACTTTATTTCTTTGCAAGTCTCTTATTCGTAAAAGCGGGTGCAATAAACGATATTCTCCACGGTGCCATTCCGACCGCCTTCAATATATCCCCGTTCGGGATGGTTAATCGGTTGCCAGACGACCTCCGTTCCGGTGTCAAATGAAACGCCATTGAGGCGAACGACACCCCCATCGCCGACAAAACCTAACACTTCGCTAGAGGAATCGGGTCGGGCGTAAATTTCCAATCCCCCCGGATAGTTGACATTTCGCAGGTTCGGATCGTTAACCCCGCATCGAGCCGGAGTTACCCTAGAGCTGACGACGATATCCTTATTTTTCTCCCCACTCATCTCGGGTTCCGGTTCCGGTTCCGGAGCATCAGCGCAAAGATACGCTCCCCAAACGTAGCCGCGATAATCCTCCGTCGCAACCGGTTGCCAGTTACCAGCGGGAGGTGCAACTTGTAGGACTGTCGTTCCTGGCACGAGAGAATCTAAAATTCTACCGCCTGGGGTCTCCCGCAGGTTCAGTGCCGAAATTCCCGAACACACAAGAATTTCTCGAGGCTCCGGCTGAGCTTGTACTGAAGTCGGAGCCAGTGTTGGAGCGAGTAGTAAGGCAAGAGATAGTTCGGCGATCGGTAGGCGAAATTGCATGACGTTTCCGGAATTCTCAACAGATGAGTCAATATTACCGGACGATCGCCGTCTGTAGGAGTGGGGAATGGGGGGATTGGGGGTTAGAGTGTGGGGTGTAGGGTGTGGGGTGTGGGGGAGGACCATTGCCACCG
Organism: Zarconia sp.; assembly: GCF_057467645.1. Taxonomy (NCBI): domain Bacteria; kingdom Bacillati; phylum Cyanobacteriota; class Cyanophyceae; order Oscillatoriales; genus Zarconia; species Zarconia sp. The sequence goes on along the minus strand of NZ_JBRJXU010000183.1, from coordinate 79,670 downwards.
ACCCATTGTCAATTGTCCATTTTCCATTCACTCCTCCCCTGCTCCCCCTGCTTCCCCTGCCTCACCGCACGAGGCTGGCAAAGCTCAAACGCGAACCTCTTTGCCGCCTTGGTTCAGAGAGTCGGTGAGGGCGTGGAGGATTTTGACGAGTTTTGCACCTACCCAACCGGAGGAAATGGGGCAGGGTTGAGATTCGCCGATACAGGTTAAGAAGCGATCGCACATCTGTTTGAGGGGTTCGGCTTTTTCGAGTTCGAGAACCTCTCGGCTTTGGTGGGTGGGAATCCAATAGCCCCCCTGTAATTCGAGCTGACCCCGCTGGATCGTCAAGGGAGCATCGGCCGACATTTCGTCAAAAATGAGGGTTCCCCGCTCTCCCACTACTGCCAGCCGTCGCTGTTTGTCGGGATTGAACCAGCACAGATGAATCGTTGCCTCGAAGCCGCTGGGATAGATGAGTTTTGCCCACACCACATCAGAGAGTCCTTGGGGAAAGAGGGTGCGATCGATCTCCTCAGAAGCCGGTTGCAGCCACACATTGCCCGTTGCCGAGACCCGATCGGGAATTTCTCCTAACCAGGTGTTAAAAATCGCAATATCGTGGATCGCTAAATCCCAGAGGGCATCGACATCGGGACGCACCGGTCCCAAATGAGTACGGGCAGCATAGCCGTACCGCAATGCCCCCAGTTCTTGCTGTCGAAGTGCATCCCCACCGCGCCGCACCGCTGGGTGAAAGAGGTAGGTATGGTCGATAAACAGTTGCCGTTGCTGCTGCTCGGCAAGCTGGCATAACTCGAAAGACGTGTCGGGATCGAGGGTGAGGGGTTTTTCCGACAGGACGTGGTAGCCTCGCTCGAGAGCATCGGCGATCGGGTCGTAGTGGGTAGAAGCGGGAGTCGCCACGGCAATCGCTTCGAGACCGCTCATCTGGCGCACCTGAGTCCAACTCGTTGCCAAGACCACATCGGTGGAGAACTCGAACTGTTGGCGGAGGGCTTGCAGGCGTTCCGGACGCGGATCGACGATCGCCACAACCCGCGCGTCGGGGTGATTGAGAAAGTTACGGACGAGGTGAACGCCCCAGCGTCCCGCGCCCAAAATAGCAATTCCAGTCATACTTTAGTAATTGTTAGTTCCTATTTGTCGGGCAAGGGATTTGGGCAGTTTCGGTAGCTCTCGGGGGCAACGATCGCAAAGTCAGAATTCATCGTACGCAGTGAGAGCATCTTGCTCGTGTTTCTCCCCTTTCTCCTCCTGCCCCCGTTTCCCCTCCCCACGTCACCCTCGAGTTGCTGCCTGAAATGCAATTCGGGCCGCTTCTTGTTCGGCAGCTTTAATCGATCGCCCTTTTCCTTGACCCAAGCAGCGATTTTTCAGCCAGACTTGGGCGCTAAACCGTTCGGGACTGCCGTGAGTGGGGTTAACTTCCCGCACCCGATACTCTGGGAGTAACTTGTATTGGGCTTGCGTCCATTCTTGTAATGCCGCTTTGTAATTTTGACGGGCCGGACAGGCGCGGATTTCTTCGGTTAGGGTTTGGAAGTGGGAATCGAGCCAGGGACGCACCAGTTCGAGGGTGTGGGTACTCAGGTAGAGGGCCGCGGCGATCGCTTCGAGGGCATCGGCGAGTCGGCTTGCCATTCCTACTTTATCCCCTGCGGCACTGCCGGCAACGAGGAGATAGCGCTCTAAGCCATAGCTGCGGGCAATTTTGGCTAAAATGCGATCGCTCACCAACACCGATCGAATCGCAGCAAATTCCCCCACTTCAAAGTTTGGGTAGGTTTGCCACAAAAACTCGGCGGCCGCCAAGCGAATCGCGGCATCCCCAACAAATTCCAATTGTTCGTAGTTGGCAATCGCCGAAGCTGAAGGATGGGTGAGGGCTAAGTTGAGTAATGACCAGTTAATTGTCGTGCGTTCGGGTAAGCCAAACTTGCGCGCGAGCTTTTTAAGTTGCTGCTGGCGTTGGGGAGGAATTGAGGACATGGAGAAATCAGACGCGATCGATCGAAGCTTCGCTTTTTCTAGAATACACTGCCGCTTTGCCCCCACTCTCGCACCACCGTCGCGAAATCGCCCCAAGATGCGGAACTCAGCAGGATTCCCGGATACACGGCAGTACTCCAATTGGGATGAACGAGGGCGGTGCAATCGCCAGGCTGCACGGCAAATCCCAAACTGGCAACGGTGGCGGCAACGTCGTCATGATGTATTCTGCCCGGATGAGAGATTATCGGAGTGCCCGATTTGGGATCGATGGCATCGGCGGCAAACCCACGATTTTGCAGATGTGCGGTGAGGGATGTGGCAAGGGTGAGGAATTGCGATCGCAACCGGTCTTTTTGGACTTCGACTTCCCAGCTGGGGTGAGTCAGGGGTAAAGGCGATCGTTGAAGAACCACCAATATTGAAGCGACATCGACCTGCCAACTTGGGAGGATATCCCGTTGGTGGCGCGCGACGAAGGGACTGGGTACGCTCAGCCAAAGTTCGACACAATTATCGATTTTATCAACAGTCATCTCAATATGAGGAAGTGAGGGGATGGGGTGTGGGGTGTGGGGGAAGAGCGTTGCTACGGACCCATTTTGTCAATTGTCCATTGTCGAATGGCACTGAATTAAGACTGAGTTGCTACTGAGTGAGTACGGAACGGCAAGGATTTTACGATTTGTGCTTATGTCAGTGCCATTCGTCCATTGTCCATTCACTTATCTCCTGTTCCCCCTGCCTCCTTTGCTCCCGATGCTTCCGATGTCCCTCCAGTCAAGCATTGCAACCCCGCAGCTGCTGCCGTCTGATGCTCGAACGGGACAAAAACAAGCCCCCCTTCTTCCGCCTTACAGGCAACGATGCGCACCCATTGAGCTTCAAGACCTTTCCGATTGCCCGTGTAGGGGTTGAACCGAATATCGCCGGTTGCCCCTCGGGCGATAAACTCGTTTTCTTCATCTTCTGGGCGCAGGGTTTGCTGCATTCCCACGCGACTGGGGTGCTTTTGCAACCGAATCGCCTGGATTAGCGCCCGTGCGGCATCGTAGGCAAGGGCAGTGTTGCCGCTAACCGATTCGCCCCAGAGTTGGCGCGCCGCTTCGGTAAACTCAGCATTGGGGCTGGTAAGCGGGTGCCAGGGAACGGTAATCGCACTTTTTTGGCGGGATGGGAGTTGGGCCGCTTTTTGCAAAATTCTCTGATTGTATAGCGCCCACCCACCGAGAATCCAGTTTCGATCGCCATTGGCAACGAGCATTTCGATCGCATTATCTACGGAATCGGTCACTTCCCCATCTGGCATGAGAACGATCGCAATGTCTCCTCGAGCGCGAACTTTCTTGTTTTCTACGACCGCATTAAATTCATCAGTTTTGTGGAGATTTCCCTGGGAAAATGCGATCGTTCCTCCCTTGAGTTTAAACAGAATTTCAAAGTCTTTCCAAAAACAATAACTATAGGAACTTCCCTGGTTATAGAAAACCGCAGCTTGAGTTTGATTTAAATTTTGAATTAAAAAATCAACTAATGCAGCGGCTTGAGTTGATGTTGAATAAATCGTTCTCAGAAAAAAGTCGTGCGACTCTTTAGAAGAACATTCCGAAAGTCCTCCTGGTGCTAAGGATGAGGAAGTACTGCCCGGAGAAATGGTTATCAGTTGGTTTGCTTCGTAAATATCGAGAGTTTCAATGGTAATATCGCTGGCATAGTGACCGATGTTTCCTAATAAATCGGGAATTTCACCTAGGGATGCAGCAACAGATTTTGACTGCTCGACTTGATTGCCATCATCGGTGATAATGACGCGCAATCCTTGTAATGTCCCGTTATTGAATATCCCTTTATGAGCGATCGCATTTTTGGGCAAGGCTTCTGCACCGTCGATCGTTAACGATCGATAGCGCTCGAAAAATGCTAAATTGACTTCTAGTTGAGCTTGAGCAACGCCGCGTAAAATTTCGCGAGCGAGATCGGAATTAATTATGTTACCCGCATTATCTCTGCGAATGGGGACGGCAACGGAAATCGTGTAATAATCGGCATTAATGGTTTCTAAAAAGGTATTGTTGAGATAAATTAACGTTTCGGGATCTCGCATGTCATTCCATGCGAGCTTAAAATTTTTCAGCGCCTTTTCGTAACTCAGTTTTTTGCCAAAACAATCTTGCCATGCCTCGAAGTTGGTTAACCTTAATAAAATTGGCAAAGTTGAGCCGTTCGATCGACATCTAGCAATCGCATTCACTCCAGCTTTTTTCGGAAAAGGACTGGAGTTGGTCAAAAGAATTTCTTCCCCAACGCTCAAACTATCTCCGATTTGAAACCGATCGGTTTTAGGTCCGGTAATCTTATCCAAGGCAATAGTGGCGGCGATCGTCACCACGGCAAGCCAACCCCAACGAAACAGAAACGATCGATTCCACCCGCGCGAAGAAGATTTTATCCCTTGAGATCTGGTTGTCAAAGCTCTACGATCGTTTCTTTGAGAAACCCCAGCGACGGACTCCGATAAATCCAGGTCTTGTAAATCTTCTAAAATCTCTTCCACCGATTCGTAGCGCTGGTTGAAGAGATAGCGTATCATTTTATTGAGAATCGCTTCCAAGCGCGGGTCTACCGTCACCATGGGGCGATTGGGCGTTGAGAAATGCCAAATTCTCACTAAAGTTTCTCGGTCTGTGGGGAATTGGTTCGGATTCAACCCCGTTAGCGCTTGGGCGGCAATAATTCCGACGGCATAGATATCGTTGTAAGGTTCGCTAGTATCAGGGTCATGGCGTTGTTCTGGTGGCGTGTAATCTTGCGAGTAAACTGCCCGAGTCGTAACGACAGTTCCCGAGTTAGTGGTATCTAAGCTGCTAATTTCCCGGACTGCACCAAAATCAATGAGGACGATTGGGCCATTATCTTTGCGGCGAATCAGGTTCGAGGGTTTGAGATCGCGATGAATGACCCCATGTCGGTGAACAAATTTCAAGACCTTCAAGATGTCGCGCAAAAATGTCACAACTTGTTCTTGAGACCATTGTTTGCCACCGGTCAATTCCTCTGCAAGAGATTGTCCTTTTATATATTTCTGAACCAGATAAAAATGACGATTTTCGTCAAAGCGATCGAAAAACTGGGGAATTTGCGGGTGGTGACCTAAATCTTTTAATGCATCCGCTTCCCGTTCAAAATAATCTCTAGCCTTTTTTAAAACTTGAGGCTTGCTAGATTTGGGGAAGGGAATTTCTTTAATCGCACACAGGGGATGAAACAAAGACTTTAAATCTCGCGCCAAGTAGGTTACGCCAAACCCGCCGCGTCCCAACTCTTTCAGGATTTTGTAGCGATCGCGCAAAATATCCCCAGGCTGTAAGCACATTACGGTGTGAACCCCCCTAACATTTTCTCAAAGCTAAGCCACCGGGCACAAATACAATCTAGGATGTAACCAGACATCTGGTGGGTGAAGGGCGCAGCTATGCCCGAAAAGCGATACGGTCGTTTAACCCAACCTTGGGATTGCGTTGTCTTGCCGACAAACTCGCAATGGCTAATTTTTGTCGCGATGCTGTTGGATGGATGTGTGCCTACCGACTTATCTTTTCTCTATCCTTATACATTGTGTCAGACAACTCTCAAATGTGACGTTTGCTACCCCCCAGATGGCACGACAACGATCGACAAACATCAGGCGCACGATAACGTTGCGAGTCAGGGTGAGGTCTGTGGGATGTCGGATGTTGGTGAAAGGTTAATTCTTATCGTAACTGCCATATTTCTCCCCATCTCCGACGGTAAGGTGGGCAAAGCATTTAAAGCATTTGGAGCTGTCAGATTTCGTTGTATTCATAATCGATCGCCCAAATGCTTATGCCCCTACAAGCCTCTGCTGTGCGAATAACCCGATGAGCTTTCCCGTCATTTACCATCCCGACTACGTTGCCCCCCTGCCTGCCGGTCATCGATTCCCAATGGCGAAATTTAGCCTGTTGCACCAACACCTCCTCGCAGAAGGGATCGTCCGTCCCGATTGCGTCTATTCCCCCGAACTGCCCCCGCGAGAATGGATCGAATGGGTACACGAGGCGAATTACGTGCGATCGTATTGTGAAGGAACCCTCGAAGCTAAAGCGGTACGCCGTATCGGTTTGCCCTGGACGCCCGATTTGGCGCGGCGAACCTGTCGCGCGGTGGGGGGAACGATTCTCACGGCGAAACTGGCATTGGAATGCGGCATTGCCTGCAATACGGCCGGAGGAACCCATCACGCCTATCCCGAGTTTGGATCGGGGTTTTGTATTTTCAACGATTTGGCGATCGCGGCCCGTTGGGTGCAGCAGCAGGGATTGGCACAAAAGGTATTAATCGTCGATTTGGACGTTCATCAAGGGGATGGAACCGCTGCTATTTTTCGAGACGACCCCACGGTATTTACGTTTTCCATGCACTGTGGCGTAAATTTTCCCGCCCGCAAACAGCCTAGCGATCTTGATGTATCGCTGGCCGAAGGGATGGAGGATGACGAGTACTTGCAAACTCTGGGACAGTATTTACCGGATTTACTCGCCTCGTTTGAGCCGGATTTGGTGCTGTACGACGCGGGAGTAGACACCCATGCGGGCGATCGCCTGGGGAAGCTGGCACTGAGCGATACGGGTCTTTTTCGCCGGGAAATGCAGGTGTTGAGCAGTTGCGTGGGGGGCGGGTATCCAGTGGCGTGCGTGATTGGCGGTGGCTATGCCGACGATATGCAGGGGTTGGTGTACCGTCACGGGTTGTTACATCGAGTGGCAGCAGAGGTGGTGCGTCGGTATCGACTGTAGCGTTTTGTCGATCCCTACATTCCACAGCATTTAGAAAAATCAATTTTTAATTTTGCATTTTTAATTTTGCATTAACAGCCGCCTTCACCAATCGAATCTCCCCAAAACTGTAGCGTTCCCCCAAATAGTCGTAAATCGGACGCAGTGCCGTTCCTCCCACCACGTCGATCGCCCCTCGGATTTCCTCCTGCGCCTGGGGTTCTACCAACCGATCCAAATCGATCGACTGTTTGCGTTCGATTAACTCGGCTAAATGGGTGGAGATCGTACTGGGTTTGAAGCCCCGCGCCTGGGCAATTTCAGCCAGACTCAATCCCTGCTGGTACGCTTCGAGGGTTTGCAATAGCGTTGCCGAAATCGTCTCCTGACAATATTCCCGAATTTCCTTAACAAATCGCTCGCCGTACTGATTGAGTTTGTAATTTCCCACCCCCGAGAGTTGGGCGAACTCCATTAAGGATTCAGGGCGTTGCTGTGCCATTAGGCGCAGTGTCGAATCGGCAAAAACGACGTAAGGGGGAACCGATTGTTCGTCGGCAATTTGTTTGCGCAAACCCCGCAACCGGAACAGCAGCATTTCCGCCTCCGCAGCAGCACGATCGCGATCGCCCCGACTCTCCTTCGAGATGGTTACCGGAACCGCCATCTCTACTTTCCGCTGTCGCCGCATCACCTCCCAACTGAGGGCATTGAGTTTCAACACCGAATAGCCGTCAGTGGTTTCATCCATCAACCCCTGATGCAAAAGCGATCGCGCCAGCAACTTCCAATCCTCTGCGCTGCGATCGCGTCCGATACCGTAAGTGGAGAGTCGATCGTGTTGGTGTTGCTGAATCTTCTTCTTCTTAGAACCCCGCAACACGTCGATAATATGATTGGTACCGAACCGTTCCTTGCACCGCGCCACGCAGGAGAGAAACTTCATCGCCTCGATGGTGCGATCTTCGATATTCTTCGTCTCTTTGCAGTTATCGCAATTGTCGCAATTCCCCGGAAAACTTTCCCCAAAATAACTCAACTGAATCGTGCGGCGACAGTCGGTTCCTTCGGCGTAGTCGATGACGCGACGCAATTGTTGGTAGGCGATGCGCCGTTCCCCTTCATCTCCCTTTTGCTCGATAATCCACTCAATTTTTTTCACGTCGCCGAAACCCAAAAACAGGGTACACCGCGCCGCTTCCCCATCCCGTCCCGCCCGTCCGGCTTCTTGATAGTATCCTTCTAAATTGCGGGGTAAATCGTAGTGAATCACGAACCGCACGTCCGGCTTGTTAATCCCCATACCAAAGGCAATCGTCGCTACCATCACCTGCACGTCATCGCGAATAAACCGGGTTTGGTTATCGCTGCGGTCTTTATCGGACATTCCGGCATGGTAGGGTAATGCCGAGATGCGATCGCGCTGGAGTTTGAACGCCAATTCTTCTACCTGGCGGCGACTCATGCAGTAGATAATACCGGAACCGCCTTTTTGAATCTGTTTGACGATTTCGACGTAAGTGCGACTGTTCTTGTTGCGCACCTCGTAATATAGGTTGGGGCGATCGAAACTGGCAACGTGGATGTAGGGTTGTGCCAGGGCTAATTGTTGGATGATATCCCCCCGTACCCGTTCCGTTGCCGTTGCCGTCAGCGCCATCACCGGAACCTGGGGAAACCGCTGCCGCACTTGACGCAGTTGCCGGTATTCCGGGCGAAAATCGTGCCCCCATTCCGAAACGCAGTGGGCTTCATCGATGGCAAACGCCGCAATCCCCACAGAAGATCGCACCTGTGTGAGAAATTCGAGAAAATTTTCGCTTAGCAGCCGTTCCGGCGCAACGTAGAGGAGTTGGGTTTCCCCGGATAGGATGGCGTTAGAACGCGATCGAACTTCCGCCCCGCTGACGGTACTATTGAGAAACGTCGCCCCAATCCCGTTATTTTGCAGCGCTTCCACCTGGTCTTGCATCAGGGCAATCAGCGGCGATACCACCACCGTTAACCCCTCTCGCAGCAAAGCTGGAAGCTGGAAACACAAAGATTTTCCCCCACCGGTGGGCATCACAATCAGGGCATCCCGATTGGAGAGGGCTTGCTCGATAATTTCCTGCTGTCCCGCCCGAAAGCGATCGTATCCGAAATACTGTTTGAGCGATCGTTCTAAGGGGTGGTGTAAAGCGGTGTTGGGTGATGTGGTAGTTGGTGATGCGATCGTATCTGACATTCGCCCCGATGGTGCTGGAGTCCCTCCCTATTGTAGGAGAGAGCGAGGCACGAGAAAGATAAGGGAAGGGCGTGTCGATCTCGTTTTCGATCGAGAAGAATTTCTCTAATCAAGGAGATGTGAAGGTTTCTTACAGCCCAAACTTCATACTCTCGCAAGACTTCAATTCACTTGTCTGTTGTCTGTTGTCTGTGGGTAAGATCGTATATATCTCTCCACAACTTCTCTAGTTTGTCTCATGGCTTATCCCCTCCAAGAACGCTACATCAATCTCCTCACCGATTTTGGCTTCAAACGAGTTTTCGGAACCGAACCCAATAAAGCCTTACTCATCGACTTCTTGAATACTCTTCTTCCCCCTCACCATCGCATTCGAGATGTTACCTACAAGCGCAACGAGAATTTAGGGAATACAACCCTAGATCGAAAAGCAATTTTCGATATCTACCCCCATTCCACTATTAGAACGGATTAATCAACTCTCACCTTCCGCATTAGATGCCTTGAGTGAAGCATTGTTGGATTTCTCAAATCTGGAAGATTGCGTGGTTTGGCTGGATAGTCTTCCATCTGGGGAGGATGAATTTTCTGAAGGTGTCTAGTGTTAATGAAAAATAGCTAGCTTTATTCTTTACCACGATCGCACATGAATTCGATCGATGCCACGGATTTTCTGAAAAATTTACTCCGTCAAGATGTTGAAACGGTACAAGAGTGGCTACAATCTATTGTCGAAAAAAAGGCAAAACCACCAGATAATTTTAACTGGCTCGGATTTGATGATGTTTCGGCATTCAGGGCAAGGGAATTAGTTTTAGAATCAAAAGAGATAAGCTTGCAGTGGGGAAAAATAGCGATTGCAGCTTACGAGATTCTTAATGAAATTGATACAAATGTTCGAGCCTTAGATAGTTCTCATACTTATTATGCAATGTGGCTGCGTGCTTACTTAATTCATCACTTAGGAGTTCAAGACGCTCGAATTTTCAATCCACAGATGATTTTTGAGTGGTTTTTCTCAAGTCTGGAAATTTCCCATTTAGAAGCTCGTGCAAGAAGTCAGAAATGGAAATCCTTTTTATCGCAGAAACAGAAACGTCAACTGAAGCATTCGGAGATCGAAGAAATGTTACAACTCCGGAGAATTAAAGGAAAGCTCAAAGTTATTGAATTTTTGTTAGAAAGTCATCCCCAACCAATCGATAAAGATTTAAGTCTTTGGCTCTCAATTAAAGATGATTTGCTTTAAAATGACTAACCTTTCGTTGTCTTTCCCCGTCAAAAACCCATGCCAAAAATCGATCGCGTTTTAGTCTGCCAAAATCGCACCTGTCGCCGTCAGGGTTCCCCGGCCGTTCTGGCAACCTTCAAGGCGCATCCTGTCGCCGATATCGCCATCGAAGGTTGCGGGTGTTTGGGACAATGCGGCAACGGGCCGATGGTATTAGTATTGCCGGTCGAAACCTGGTACGATCGCGTTCAACCGGGTGAAGTTGTCGCCGTCGTCGAGCAACACCTACTGGGCGGTCAACCGGTCAAAGCGATGCTGTATCGGAAATTTCACCCATCGCGCTAAAGCAAGCCACAAATTCTAGCGCAACAGACCTTGGGGAAAGGGATACTCGGGAAATTCATTTCGAAATGCTTTCCCCGGCAAGATTGACTCGAAGATTCGATCGTGCTTGACACCTGCATCCGTTAGTGTGGATGGACATTGGGTACAAAAAATACGGAAAATGCAGCGGTTGCTGTAAAATCTCAATCGAGATCGGTTTGGTTCAACACGTAATGTGCTGCAGCCATACTTAAGCGAACCCGTTCGATTTCTGAAAGTTCCGACCATTGAGACGAACTAACCCCGGCAATAGCCGATTCGGCCCCATCAGTTCCCCGCATGGCGTAGGCAAAGGGACGGGCCAGCACTTGCAAATCCGCATCCGTCCAGTTGGGGAACAGTTCAGCTACGCAGGCAACCAATCGATCTGCGGCAACCTGGGGACTTTCGAGAATTGCGGCAGCGCGATCGGCGATCGCCTCTAAAATCGAATCAGGTATGACGGCAAACTTGGAAGCGAGTTCCGTTCGAGACCAACATTGCTCGAGTTGTCCGAAAAGCGCGCTCGATCGGGTTGCAATTTCTTCTGTGGAGAGGGTGCTCATCTCCAGATTCTGTTCTAATGCAGCAAGATACACCTCCGACTCTCTATCGGTCGGGTTCCAAGGATAAGTCACAGCTTCAGCATTGACAGATTCGGCATCGGGAAACAAAGTTGCCAGCAAATCTAACTCAGCCTGAATCTGGGAAGTATTGGAAGTATTGGAAAAAGTAGACATCGTAAGATTACCTGTGAACAAATAGCAGAGTGAGATACTCGAATTAACAAAAGCTGACAATCGATTGTTAACCATGACTACACGGCCGTGGAAATGAGTTCCGCAATCGGGTCGGTTATTCTTCGATCGCAAATTCCCAAGTTTGTCCCTGAGAACTGCCAAACTTGAACTGCATTCCCGAGGTTAAGGGAATTTCCTGGCGGTGAACTTTTTGCCAATTTCCGGTTCCCGCATTCAAAACCAGGGTTCCGTAGCGGGAAAAATCTCGCAGGAAGTATGCCGGTTTGCCGTTCTCTCCGGACGGCTGGAGGTTGCGGTAAAAAATTTCGGCGTGGCGTTTGGAAACCCAGCGTTCGGCTACGGTGAGGTCGTTTTGTTCCGTACGTCCCACTCGCATCAGTCCGGCGCGCACCGGCCACGCTTTTTCCTCGCTTCCCACCCGGCGCAGGTACGCCGAAGAAAGAGGCTGTCCCATACGGGTGTTGGAGTTGGAGGGCAATTCCGTGAGGGAGGAATCGAAATGGCGCGTTGGAATCAGACAGCCGTCAAACTCTGGATGGAGGTACAACACCGGCAGCGTCCAAGCGGGTTGATTGAATTTGTACAGGGTCAAAAGCTGCTGCCGGGCTAGGGAAACCGCCCGATCGATACTTTGCTGCTGGGCGAGGGCTTTAGCAAAGGCTTCGATAAAACTGAGGGCTTCGCGATCGGCGATCGTATCTCGCATGGCCAAGACTGCGGGAACGCCGTGGTGTACCAGCACTTCCGCAAGGCTGCTGCGGGGAATACTTTGGAAGTCGTGGCGATCGCATTGCGCTCCCCAGCAGGAGTTAAAAACCGCCAGAGTCACCTGGGCGCGCACCAACACCTGAGCGAGTTCCGTACCGCTCAGGGTCGTATCCGGTCGCAAAAACAACCGCCCGCCATCCGGGGCAGGAACGCCGTGACCTCCATAAAGGAAAATATGAGTGTCCTCGGTTTCGAGATGTTGAATCAGTTCCTTGGGAGTGGGCTGAATCAGGGTGGTCACTTGGTAGGGAATCGTACCGTTGAGTTGACCGCAACGGGCGAAAATTTCTGAGAGGGTGGTGGCTTCTTTTTCGAGATCCAGGCGAGAACGATCGGTTCCGGCTGATTCCTGACCTAACACCAACAGTATATTTAAGGTGCGATCGGCCAAGCGATAGGAAAGGGCATCGACATCGCTAGTGGTACGACCGAACAGCAAGCGGGGACTCAGGGAAATTGACGGTTTGCCTAGTTGGGGTTGGATAATCTCCCATGGCAAACTCATCAGATCGGGATCGCGCAGTTCCAAACGCACCCGCAGAGGCTTGTTTTGACCCATGGCAATGCCTTGACTTTGGGCGAAGCTGCGCTGAATCGGACCGGAAAACAGCCACTGCCACAACCCCAAGCCCAATTTTTGCATCAGCAGGCTGCTGTAGCTGGTGGCGGGACCTCCAGAGGGATTCGGCAACCCGATCGCATTTTGGCCGGTGGATTTTGCAAGAGGAGAGGGAATCGGTTGCAGGGAAAAGAGTTGCTGCCAGGCCTGCCAGGTTTGGGCGAGTTCGTCAGTCCAGGGGCAGTCGTGGTGAACGTGACCGCCGAGGTAGGGGGCTTGCAGAACCCAGATGGCAAAATGATTTCCGGCGGCTGAAGTCAAGGGGGCGATGGCAATATTCAGACAGGGATGGTCGGCTTGCGGCATTCGATCGATAATGAGACCCAATCGTCAGAGATTCTTCTTTCAGTCTATCTGCAATCTGCGATCGACGAAGATAGGATGGGCGATCGGGCTAGTGCTGCTACGCAGAATTAAAAATGCGCGCATTAACAATTAAAAAGGCTGACTGTATATAGCTTTCAGCGGTTGAGAGCTCGGTAATTATTTCTGCTGTGCTGCTTCTCGGGATGGGCGCTCTCAAATCCGGTTGCACAACTATGACTCGATCGAGAATTACAACCGTAAGCATTCAGCACGCTTGCTATCCGCTATCAGCTTTGAACGAAAATGCCGCATAAATTAGTTTAATCTGGGTTGTCTCGACGGATAAAATTCATCGTCTGAACCTGCGAGTCTGTTTAAATTTAAAGCTTTTGGGGTCTGCAACAAGCTGAAGGCTGACGGCTGATAGCTGAATGCTTACTTTTCGCTTCGCAAAATAAAACGCGATCGAGTTCTATGGAGTCTCAAGGCAGACCTCTTTTCTTGAAAATCCAACTTGCAATTCTAACTTCGAGAATGTTGGTACCTGGCTAAAATACGCGCAATCTCGAGTAAGTTCGCGCACTTATTTCGTTTTTTGGTCGAGCTTTTATTGTCGGAAGATTTTGAATCTTTTTGAGTTGCGCGATCGAGTTTTTTTAATCTTAATGCATATTCTTTTTGAAAATAGGTTTCAATTTCTTTGCCGTCACATTCTTCTGGAACTTCTAAGCGAATCAAAAACGACTGTTCGGATTTTTTTTCAAAGGCTTGAATGGAAATCGTTTGCTCTTTTAAGTCCCGCTCGATCTGTTGGAAAATATCTAAAAACGCCGCCCACTCAATTCCCCGAGAAAACACGAGTTCGACTATTTCTGCATTCCCTTGAAATAGAGATAGAAATTCACCGTTGGCAAAGTTTTTTTGCGAATCCTGGGGTCGCCGTTCTCGAAAGCGAATTTTGCCCGTTGGCGTGACGATCGAATCGAGATAAATCCACTCGCAAATTACATCCTCAAGATGGGTGGAATCGTTAATATTCCAATCGGCAACGCAAGCACCGGTCAGAATCGCTCCTTCAAAATTCGTGGAGACCGCTTGTACGTCCACTAAACTCGCCCCGGTAAGGTCGGCTTCCGTAAGGTCGGCTTCCGTGAGGTCGGCTTTGCGCAGGTTGGCCCGTTTGAGTTTAGCCCCCGTGAGGTCGGCATCGAATAAATCGGTGTTGGTCAAGCTGGTTTGAATCAAATTCGCCCGACTGAAATTGGTCCCGAACAATACCGCTCGATCGAGACTCGCACCTTGGAGGTCGGCACCGAAAAAATTGGCTTTAAACAAAATTGCTCGGGCCAGATTGGCTTTTCTGAGATCCGTGCCGCGCAAATCGACACCGCGCAGATCGGGTCGGATCTTTCTGTGTTGCTTTCGCCACTGATTCCATACGGCAACGCCTTGCTTGAGCAAGCTCAGGTGTTCTTCATTGGCTACCAAGTCTCGAACTCCTATCTTACGACTATTTAAGAAAACGAGCGCGGCGATCGGGGAAAGTGGTTCGGGCGATCGAAGCGATCGCGAGATGCATCCAGAGGGCGTTTGTCGATCTTGTACTGTGTTGAATCGCTCCAGGGGCGATCGGCTAACGTTTGTATTATCACCGTTGGGGATATCCAAACGCAAGATGTTGCCGCATTCAATCTAACCCCCAACTGTCGTTCGTCGTTTCAAATGACACAATAGAAGTAAGGAGTTAAGTCCATAGACCGAACTAGCATCGGGGTAAGCGCGCAACTCAATCCATCCCGAAAAGCTCGTTCCTTTGGCAGTATATCGCTCTGGAAAACACGAATAGGTTATAGGATTACTACCGTGAAAAAAATAAACCTCGTCCTACCCCTCCTTGGATTGCTAGGAGTGGGTGTGGTGTTGGCACTGACGAACCCCAAGCAGTCTGCCTACGAAAAATATGCCGCATCAACGCTGAAAACCTATCTAAACGATAACGTCTGCGAGGATGCTGGTTTCTTACAAGACCAATGCAATTCCCTTCTCGAAACCAGTGGTTCTCCTGTGGAGCAAATTGTCGCCCGATCGACCCAGCGACAAAACTTTGGCGTGTTTAGTATCTATCAAACCAAATTATCCACTCCTGTTCCGTTCACACCCTCCTACCAGATTGAAACCTTTGGCATTCTCAATACATTTCACACATACAAAAGCGAAACGCTAAAGTAATGGGGTACATCTGTGGGGTCGGTTAAATGGTGGTTCCACAAGAGCGTGCGAGAAAATTAATGAGCTACTGTACGAACCCTCAATGTACCAGCCGCAAAAATCCCGATTCAACTCAATTCTGTCAGACTTGCGGCACGCCCTTGCGCCTGAAAAATCGATATCGTCCGCTACAGACCATTGGCAAAGGGGGATTCGGTCGTACGTTTCTCGCCATTGATGAAGACATCCCATCCCATCCCCGTTGCGTCATCAAACAACTTTACTTCCAAACCGACGAGACCGAGATCCAAGAAAAGGTCGTTGCTCTATTTCAGCAAGAAGCCAATCGTTTGGACGAACTGGGGGAGCATCCGCAAATTCCCCAACTCCTGGCGCATTTCGAGTTTAACGGGCAGCTTTATTTAGTACAAGAATGGATTAACGGGCGATCGCTCTCCGAGGAGTTGAAGCAGCAGGGTGCTTTTAGCGAAGCGCAAATTTGGCAACTGTTGCGAGAGATGTTGCCGGTGTTGGAGTTTATCCACCAGCGTCAAATCGTCCACCGAGATCTCAAACCCGCGAATCTCATGCGTCGCGTTGCCCCATTGAAAGGGGAAATCGCCGATCGCATTTCGGAAGTTCCCGCTGACATCCGACGGGACAAACCTGCTCAAGAACCCGAACTGGTGTTAATTGATTTCGGCATTGCTAAAATTTGCGCCCCCCATTTCCAACAAAAAACTGGCACGATTATCGGATCTCCGGAATATATGGCCCCGGAACAGCATCGAGGCAAGGTGTTTCCCGCCAGTGATTTGTATAGTTTGGGGGCAACCTGCGTCCATTTGCTCACCGCTAAATCCCCGGTGGAATTGTTCGACTTGATAACCGATCGCTGGAAATGGCGAGATTCTCTCCCCCCAAACACCCAAGTGAGCGATCGCCTGGCTGGGATTCTAGACAAGCTGCTCGAAAATGCCCTCAGCCGCCGCTATCAGTCCGCACGAGCGGTGTTAAACGATTTAACCCTGTCCAAACCCCTGGCGCAATCCCTGGCGCGCACACCCCCAAAAACCCAGCCAAAACGGGTTAAACGGCGTTCGCGATGGGCGAATTGGTTGGGGTTGGCGGAACCACTCGTGCCGGACGAAGTGTTGCAATCGGCTGTGGGACTCGATTACGCACCGTTGCGATCGCTCCTGAAGCAGAAAAAATGGCAAGGGGCCGATCGCGAAACTCGGCGATTGCTCTGTCGCACCCTCAACAAACCCGCCAATGCTTCCATGCACCTGCACGAAATCGATCGCCTTCCCTGCGAGGATTTACAAACGATCGATCGATTGTGGAGTGCTTACTCCCAAGGACGGTTTGGATTGAGCGTCCAGCAGCAAATTTATGAAGCGTGCGATGGCGACTACATTGAGTTTTGCGATCGGGTGGGTTGGTCGGTGGCCCGCAGTGCCTCGGGAGAACGGGGTCTGAGATACGATCGCCGTGCCCCCGTAGGACATTTACCCTCTCGTGCCTGGGCAGGGGGTCTGCAATGGCGATCGCAGATTGGAGCGATGGCTCAGAAGATAAAGAAATGCCAAAAATGTTGGAACTTACTTCAAGATTCTCCCTTGCCCTTATGACAGTTCCCAGACTGGTCGGAAAATTGATGAATCGACCCAGTTGAATTTGATATTATGTAATGCTATAAATTCCCAGAATTCGATGTTTTTGTTTTTAAAAACTCGATTCCTATCCCTCTTGACCTAAATGTAATTGGCATTTCAATGCGATCTGCATTTAGATATTTCTCGTCTACACCAACAGATTCCCATGACAAAATCCTCTCAAGTCGACCCAAAGTCGCTCGATTCTCTTGCCACCGCGCACAATGAATTCACTGATGTCTTGCATGAGTTTAGGACATCTCTAAACACCATTTTGATGTCAGTAGAGTTACTCGCACAAAAGGATACCTTTGGCACTCAAATCGATCGAAAATATTACTTGCAACATATTCGAGGTGCGGTCGGAACCATGAAGGAGTTATTGAGTCAAAACGAGCCGAAAGAACAGATATTAAATCGTCCAAATCACTGGAATTCTTCGGCAGATACTTTATCTCCAATACGATCTCCTCGAACGAGTTCCGATCCTTCCAAATCAAGTCGAACTTAATCGGCGATTTTAATCCGTCCTTTTAAAACGCCTCGAAGCAAGCGATTGGTGGCCAGAATAGACTCTTCATCGAGAGATTCTTCTAATAATACGGTCATCAATCCATAGCGATCGGTTTTGGTCAGAACCCCAGTATCGGCAACCGAGGCGACAATTTCCGAAAGGGCATCGGGTAGCAGTTGCAGTTGGGGCAACATGGATAGGTAGCTTCAACTCGACTGCATTATTATAGTACGTATTTTTACGCAGTCTGCGTATTTACACGTATCATAATATAAAATTTTTATAAAAACACGCATTCTGAATGAGTATCATTACGCAGATTGTCACGGTCGAGTTCGTTAGGAGACCGGTAGAGGAGAGCCAGGGTAGCTCTCGGGGACAGGTGAATGCTTTTTAGAATCGATGCGTTCGCGAAGCGTCTCATGCAGGAGAATCGAGCATTGGAATTACACGAGATTTCAAGGGTTTGTTCTCCCCCTGCCTCTCCTGCTCAAGACAGTTCCCAACGGTCGGCGTTCCCTTGCGTATGCGCGCGCCCCGCTCCGGTCCGACCTCGTCCCACAGCCACTTGTGCCATAACCGATATGGCTACTGCGATCGGACCCTCACACCCGATTCGAGAACCCAAAAATGCTCTGTTTTCAAGAGGTCTCGACGATCTGTCTAGAGCGAGAAATCCGAACGCAACCCCCAAAAAGGAAATGTTAGAGTAACTCTAGTGCTGAATCCGAATCCCAGTGGCGTTGCGATCGCCCGATTCGAGTCACTCCCGACCTAAGATTGACCTAATATTTTCTAAAATTTTCTAATATATTCAAGAGGCGCTCCTATGTCCGAAGCACCACAAGAATCCACCCCCCAAGTTTCAGGTCCGATCGCCAAAATGCAAGCCAGCATCCGCAACTTTTTCGGCAACTGGAAAGTTAGAGCGGGGTTAATTGCGGGTATACTCTTAACCGTTGGCATGGGCGTATTTCTCCTCGATTTCTTCTGGAATCATCTCGTTGCCGAACAAGGTATGAGAGTTTGGTCGTCGAGTGCCGGCGCGCGTCCCATCGAGTGCATGATCGAAGATACCAACGCCGACGGTTACGTCAGTTGTAGCGCCATGCTTAAAGGAGACATCGTACCCCTCGAATGCGGGGCAAGTGTTTTTAATATCGGTTGCCGCATCAATTATGGGGCCGCCGCCGCGCCGCCGTTGCGAGGGAAAGCGAAGGTTGTAGAACCTGCCTTGTAATCTCGGCAAGCCTCCTGCCCGAACGAATCCCTAGGGTTAAAATCCCGGTCTATGGTTTCTGCAAACGCCACATGGCAACTCGTTCCTCCCGTCGAACCCCCTGAAGCTTTCCGACAAGCCGTGCAGAAGTTCGGGGGGGAAACCTGCCAACACCTCGCCACTCTGCTGTGGAATCGGGGCGTTCGCGATTTGAACCAATTGCCGGGATTTCTCGATCCCAAACGCTATACCCGTACCGATCCCTTCGAGTTCGGCTTAGAAATGCACCAGGCGGTGGAACGCTTGGGGCAAGCCAGAAATCGGGGGGAAAACGTTGCGATTTGGGGCGACTTCGATGCCGATGGGATTACATCAACGTCGGTATTGCTAGAAGGATTGGGGCAATTTTTCGAGACCCAACATCTCGATTACTACATTCCCAATCGCCTTAAGGAATCCCACGGTTTGAACTGCGCCCGAATCGATCGCCTCGCCGATGCGGGAACCCAACTCATCGTCACTTGCGACACCGGCAGTACCAACCTCGAGGAAATCGAATACGCCAACCGCCGAGGCATCGAGACGATCGTTACCGACCACCACACCCTACCGGACGATCGCCCTCCCGTGGTGGCAATTATCAATCCTCGCTATCTCCCCGAAACTCATCCCCTATTTCATCTCTCCGGGGTTGCCGTCGCCTACAAACTCGTTGAAGCCCTCTACCTGACTCTCCCAACCGTTCCCCAACAACCCCTCGAAGGGTTATTAGACTTAGTGGCGATCGGGTTGATTGCCGATTTGGTGCAACTGAGTGGGGATTGCCGCTACCTGGCGCAGATGGGAATTGGCAAACTGCAACAGCAACTGACCAATCCCACCCGTCCCGGCGTGGCGAAATTACTGGAGTTGTGCAAGCGAACCGGCGATCGACCCACGGATATTTCGTTCGGACTCGGCCCCCGAATTAATGCCGTCAGCCGGATTCAGGGGGATGCATCTTTTTGCGTCGAGTTACTCACCAGTCGGGATACCGGGCGTTGCAACGAGTTGGCCCTAGAAACGGAACTGGCAAACGCCCGCCGCCAGGAATTGCAACGGGATGTCACCCAGCAGGTTCGGCAGCAGCTTTCCCAACTGGATTTATCCACCACCTGCGCCATCGTTCTCGAAGATTCCCAGTGGGCCCCTGGGGTGTTGGGTTTGGTGGCCGGACAGGTAGCCCAGGAATACGGACGGCCGACCATTTTACTCAGTCGCGATGGTGGGGATTTGGGGGAAACAACGGCGCAATTTGCCCGAGGTTCGGCGCGATCGGTGAATGGCGTGGATTTGTACGAACTGGTTAAGTCTCAAGCCCACCTCCTGCACCGGTTTGGCGGTCATCCCTTTGCGGCGGGGTTGAGTTTAACCGTGGAGAATATCCCGTTGTTGGTGGAAGGCATCAACCGCCAGTTGCGTCAGAAAATCGATGCTGGGGAATATACGCTTGGGGCAGTTGTCGAAGCAGATTTACAGGTGACGGTGGCGGAGTTGGGACAGGGGTTATTTCGCGAGTTGAAACATCTCGAACCCTGCGGTATGGGAAATCCAGTTCCCAAACTCCTGATTCGAGATTGCTGGTTCGATCGAATTTGGCATCGCAACATTAAAGACTCAAGAGGGCGCAAGGTTAAATACATCAAAACCGAGTTTTGCATCTGGGACGAATTAACCGATCGGGGATTTCCCGGCATTTGGTGGGGTCACTACAAAGATGAAATTCCCACCGGTCGCTGCGATGCGATCGTCGAACTCGACTACAATACCTTCAATCGTCGCTACGAAGTACGCTTAATTGCCGTGCGATCGAAACTGGAAGGGTGGGTGTTGGGGCAAGCGGCGGATTCCGGCGTAGAAATTCTCGACTGGCGCGGGTCTGAGGAAATACAAACCGACGACGTTCGGGTTCTCGAAGCTTGTCCGGCGAGTTGGGATGAGTTGCGATCGTGGCTGCGAAACGCCGTCAATTCCCGCGATCGAGCAGGAGAATTTCCCGTTGCGATCGGCTATCCTCCTCCAGAACCCATCCCCCCGGAACGAGTGTGGCAGCAGTTGGTGGGCATTGCCAAGTTTCTCGCCCGGACTGGAGAATCGGCAACCTCTAGGCAGCTTTGTCAGAAGTTGGGCATCGGCAAGCGATCGCTGGAAATCGGCTTTGAATACTTATCAAAAATTGGCTTTTCTGTCAATCAAAAACAAGGCTCCCTCGCCTTCACCTTCTCCCCCGACTCAGCGCAAATAAAAGAGGCGATCGACATCGATCCATTTCTCGAAGCCGTTCGCGAAGAGCAATTCCGCCGCCAGTACTTTTCCCAAATTCCGTTAGAAATGGTGCGATCGATAACGGCTTTATCGCAATCACCATGTCGTCAGGAATAGTAAGCTGTAGGGTAGGCAGGTTTTCTCGATCGGGATTCAATTCATACGCCGACGGTTCAATTGCCCACCGACCCGAACTACCCCGATCTGTCCCATTTCATATCAGATCTGGTTAAAGGACCATAATACGCCAACTTTACGGATAGTCCTCCTCCCCTGCTTCCTCTGCATCCCAGGCCTCCTCTGACCTCAACCCTTAATTATGGTTAATCAACCGGATTTGATATCATTCCGCCTTCTGTTGGTGTAGCCTGCGCATATTCCGAATTCCGTATTCCGAATTCCGCATTCCGAAAAAACATGAACCCAGCCATTCCCGTTCGCAATCCCCGTACCGGCATCCCAGATTACGAGATAACACCCCCCACCGCCGAAGAACTGGGGCAAGTCTGCGCCAATTTGCGCCAAGCCCAACCGTCATGGCAGCAACTGGGGGTTGAAGGGCGAATTGAGGTGATGCAGCAGTGGAAACAGGCACTTCTCGATCGAAAAGAGGCGATCGTGGCGGCGTTGGTAGCCGATACGGGACGGCTGACGGAGTCGGTGATGGAAGTTGATGGGGTCATTTCCAGTCTCGATCGCTGGTGTCGGTTAACGCCGCAATTCCTCACTGCCGACACCGCCCAACCCACTGCCATGCCCACCATCCAACTGCAACAGCAATGGGTTCCCTACCCCCTCGTCGGCATCATCAGTCCCTGGAATTTTCCCCTGCTGCTATCGTTAATCGATGCCATTCCCGCCCTGCTAGCTGGGTGTGGAGCGATCGTCAAACCCAGCGAAATTACCCCCCGCTTTGTGGAACCCCTGATGGAAACTCTGGCTGCGGTTCCCGAACTGCGATCGGTTCTCGGTTATATCCAAGGGGCAGGGGAAACGG
Source organism: Zarconia sp. (assembly GCF_057467645.1). Lineage (NCBI taxonomy): Bacteria > Bacillati > Cyanobacteriota > Cyanophyceae > Oscillatoriales > Zarconia > Zarconia sp. The sequence continues at coordinate 57,707 of NZ_JBRJXU010000183.1, read as the reverse complement.
GGGCCGCTTTAATCGAACAAGTGGATTTAGTTTGCTTTACCGGCAGCGTCGCCACTGGGCGCAAAGTTGCCGCAGCCGCTGCAGGGCAGTTTGTCCCCGCGTTTTTGGAGTTGGGTGGTAAAGATCCGGCGATCGTTTTGGAATCGGCAAATCTCGATTTGGCCACTTCTGCCTTGCTGTGGGGTTCGGTGGTGAATACGGGGCAATCTTGTTTGTCGATCGAACGAATTTACGTTGCCGAAGCGGTATTTGAGGAATTTGTCGATCGTCTCGTTGCCAAAGCCCAAACCCTAAAACTGGCATACCCCAATCCCGAAGACGGACAAATCGGACCGATTATCGCTGAATTTCAAGCGAAAATAATTGCCGAACACCTGCGAGATGCTGCGGAAAAGGGGGCGGCGATCCGCTGTGGCGGCAAGGTAGAGGAACGCGGTGGGGGATGGTGGTGTCCTCCCACGGTACTTACCGGAGTTAGTCATCAAATGAAGGTGATGACGGAAGAAACCTTCGGTCCGATAATGCCTGTCATGCCCTTTGCCACCGTCGAAGAAGCGATTCGCCTTGCCAATGACAGTGACTACGGACTCAGCGGGGCGGTATTTGCCGGTTCTGAAGCTGAAGCCCTTGCCATCGCTAGCAAAATCGATGCTGGGGGAATTAGTATCAACGATGCCGGATTGACAGGATTTATTCACGAAGGGGAGAAAAACTCGTTCAAATTTTCCGGTTTGGGGGGTTCGCGGATGGGGGTCGTTTCCCTGCGGCGATTTTTGCGTCGGAAAGCCTTGTTTGTGAAAACCGCATCGGTTGCCAATCCGTGGTGGTTTTAGTTTTAGAGCGATCTCATGCAGAAGTCAACGGTAAGAATTCAGGTCGAATCGATTGATAGCAGTTCGCGCTGGTATGATTACATCTCTTCCGTCATGGGGAATGGGGAATGGAAAAAACCTATTTCTGGGAGATTTTAAATCAACTGATGACGAAGGGCTATGGATCCCCCCTAACCCCCCTTCATAAGGGGGAACTAGAAAAATCAACAAACTGCACAAGCATCCTATGGCTTCCCGGACAAACTAACAGCGCAAGCATCCTATGGCTTCCCCCTTCTTAAGGGGGACGGGAGGGGGATCTACTGAAGCTGCTGAATCCTGACGGTAAATGGCTGTGTAGCCTTCTCCTCTCAAGACACTACGCAATTCATGTTGCAAAGCGAAACGGCATGGCTGTGCGCTTGAACCCTACTATCCACTGAGGATTTCTCTCACCAAATCGTTGCTAAATCCAATATAAATCCCGGTAAAATATCTTCGCCAGAAAGCGTTTTCGGTGCATCGGCATTGATACTGTTGCAAGACGAACACGGTATCATCACAGCATCGACACGAAACGTATGGGGTTGGAGAATGCCACAGAGCTTGCAAACCTTTGCCCCCACATAGTCTGTAGTCTCATCGATCGGTGCGGCAAAAAGAGGGAAGGGGATGCCAAGTTGTGCGAAGGTGACTGCCATGAGTTGGAAGGAATAAGGATGTGGAGAGAGATTTTGAGGCGATCGTCCTTCAACCGTAACACTCAGTTACCAGCAATCTTTCCAAAAAATGCTTCGGTTTTAGGTGTAAGTTTAAAAAACTGGGGCGGAAGGGTTCGAACCTCCGAATGGCGGGACCAAAACCCGCTGCCTTACCACTTGGCGACGCCCCATTGCGTTGACCTTATATATATTAACAGTAGGTTCCCCCAGGATGTCAAGCCTTTTTTTCAAGATCCGGCGATCGAATAATACGCGACCCATTCACCAGGAGATCGAGACCGAGGCGACCCATGTACCGGAGGCCAACCAAACCTATAATAGAATTACAATCGCGCATCTTACATGGTGTCGCCCGAAGCAACCCGACAGCTTCCAAACAACTGCGGGTTTGTTTTTTATCGGAATCGATAGAGTACAAAGACTTCAACGATTCGCGGGTCGTTGGCTTTCTTCTACTTTAGAAAGCATCGGCTCATAAAACCCTGCAGGGTAATGCAACCGCATTCAATGCAGTTCGTCAGATGAGTCATACAAGAGAGGAATTTTATGTCTTCGAGCGAGGGTCGTACCCAGACCATCCTGGCAGTGGACGATAGCGCTATCACCCAGCAAATGATCCAACGAGCCTTGGGAGAGGAGTATCGCGTCCTATTAGAAGATAATGCCTTGGATGCTTTAAGCTTGATTTACCACGAGCCGATTTCTGTGCTGCTGCTCGATGTGTCCATGCCTGAAATTGACGGCTTAGAACTCTGTCGAACCGTGCGCAACCTGCCCCAATTTCAAGAGCTACCCATTATCATGCTCACCGCTCGCGATAAAGCGTTCGATAAAGTCAAAGGTCGGATGGCCGGGGCGACGGAGTATCTCACCAAACCCTTCGATGCCGAGCAATTACGCCAAGTGGTCGGAAAATACGCTCAAACAGAAGTGGCTGTCGATTCTGAGAGTTAACCCCGACTCCATCCACAAAACATCATCCCTTGGACGAGTCGCTCGCGCTGACAAACTGACGCAGGCGCATCAAGCTCAGGGTTTGCCCCAAATTTAACGGCAGCAGGGAGAGTCCTTCCAAACGAGACTGCACCCATCCTTGGCCCCAGTACCACTCGTGAAAGCCATCGATGCCTTGACTCAGCAGCAGCCGCAGGTGATTATCTCCCACAGCATCAACGTGATGTTGGATTGTCACCAAACCGAGGGTACTGGTGAAAGTCAATCCCTCAGTGAGTTGTTCGGGCAATCCCGTCGCGAGCTGTTGCGGCCACCACCATTGTTTGAGGCGATCGGGATAGAGCAAACTTTGTTGGATCGCCGTGGCAGAAGCCTCGACCTCAACTCGTAAATGACTTTGTTGAAACGTACCCAGCATCTTCAAAAATTGCGTATTTAAACCGAAAAAACCTCAAAGCAGATTGTCTCTTACATCGAGGATTGTTTTCAGTATCGCAGAAAAATTGAGATCGGGTTTTTTGTGGTGGGGTCTTCAAGTCTCCCGATCTTCAGGCTTGTTATGGACGGTGAAAGCATTCGGGGAGAGACAGTGGTCGCCCAGCCATGCCGACATGGGACATTGTGACCCAAGACTGAAGTTCGATTGCCCTCTATTCCAACAAATTCATCTTCTCCCACCACCGCTCCAGGGGGAAATAAATCGCCGGTGCCCAGAGACTACTGAGAATCGCCGACGCCAGCGTCACCCGCTGGTGGTACGTCCAAATATCTGAGAGCGATCGCCCCATCTCGGTTGCATCCCCCCACAGGGTTTCCATACTAAACTGAAGTGCCGTCACTGTTTCGGCCACGACGCTCATACCAAACACCACCAGCGCCACGGAAATAAAATCTTCCTGGATGTAGCGCTGTTTCTGCAATCGAGCCGCCAGCACCCCAACGACGATCAGGCTCGCAGCATGGGTGGGGTCTGCCGAACTCATCCCATCTTGGATGATGCCGACAGTCAACCCAGCTAAGATACCCTGCCCAACCGTGCGATTGAGACTCCAAGCCACCACCCAAATCAGCAACCAATTCGGCCCGATGCCCAACAGTTCCATCCCCGGCAAACGGGTAGGCAACAAGAGCAAACACACCAGTAAAGAACCCACCGTGACGCTCGCGTCGAGTCCTTGACGCAGCCAGGACGGCCATCGAGCGAAAGGGGGTATCAAGCTAGTTTTCCTCGAAACCATCTTCGAAACTATCTTCTTCGGGTTGTTCTGCAGCGGCTTCTTCTTCCGCTTCGGAGGCGGTTGGGTTCGAAGTCTTGGAGGGGGGGCGATTGGGTTCGACCATTGCCCATTCTAAATTTCCGATGGGGGCCGATAGCTTGACGATCGCCTCGGGAGCTGGGCTGGCGTTGAGTTTCACCGATTCCACTATCCCGACGGGGGTTCCCGGTGGAAACAACTGACTCAAAGAAGACGTCAAGACCGTATCCCCCGCTTTCACATCGGGCACTTTATCGAAGAACTCCATCGCCGCCCGCTCGGTGCCCTGACCTCGGAGAAAGCCCATGGAACGACTGCGACTGATGGTCACCCCGACGCGACTGGTGGGATCGCTAATCAGCAATACCCGACTGGTGCGATCGGTCACGCTGGCAATCCGACCCACTAAACCACCGGGGGCCGTGACGATATATCCTTTCTTCAAACCATCCCGACGACCGCGACCCAAGATAATATGATTCCACCAGTGATGGGCGCTACGACCGATCGCCGGGGCGAAAACCGGCGGCAGATCGCGATCGCCCACCGCATCGACGAGCTGCTGGAGAGATTGATTTTGACGTTCCTGTTCTGCCAAACGCTGTTCGAGTTCCCGAATACGAGCGTTCACGAGTTGCTCTTGTTGCTCGGGGCCCGCTTCAAACGGACGGGCAAGGGCTTGATACATTTCAAACAAGACTGCACCATGGGTGTGCCGAATCAGCCCTGCTGCTACTAAAGCTAACACGGTCAGTACCGTTTGCACCCCGTACCGTTCCCACCAGCGACGAAACACGTAGATCGAATTTCCCTTCATGGGTGTTTACATCGAGCGAGAGCGACCGCTGAACACTCGCTCCAACTGCTTGAAATTCTCCAGAACGCGCCCGGTTCCGAGGACGACGCAACTGAGAGGGTCAGCCGCCACGTGGGTGACAATTCCCGTTTCGTGGCTGATTAAGGTATCCAAACCTTTCAGCAGCGCTCCCCCACCGGCGAGCATAATACCGCGATCGATAATATCGGCGGCCAGTTCCGGCGGTGTTCGCTCTAAGGTGCGCTTGACCGCTTCAATAATCACCGAGAGCGGTTCTGACATGCTCTCGCGAATCTCGGGACCTTTGATGGTCACGGTTCTGGGCAAACCCGAAAGCAGGTGCAAACCGCGCACGTCCATCAACTCATCATCTTCATGGGTGGGATAGGCCGAACCCACTTGTATTTTAATTTCCTCAGCGGTCCGTTCCCCGATCACTAAGTTGTGAACCTTCTTCATGTACTGAACGATCGACTCGCTCAGTTCGTCTCCAGCCACCCGCACGGACTCGCTCAACACGATCCCCTGCAAACTCATCACGGCGACTTCCGTCGTTCCCCCGCCGATATCGATAATCATGTTTCCCGTCGGTTCGGCAACCGGCAGTCCCGCACCGATGGCGGCAGCAACCGGCTCGTCGATGAGGCGTACGTCCCGAGCACCAGCTTGGAGCGCGGCATCCATCACCGCTCGACGCTCCACCCCCGTGACACCACTGGGAATCCCAATGACGATTCGAGGGGAAACCAGGGTTCTTCCTTCGTGAACCTGGCGAATGAAATGCTTGAGCATCAGCTCTGCGGTATCGAAATCGGCAATCACACCATCTCGTAAAGGGCGCAATGCCACCACGTTACCGGGGGTCCGACCGAGCATTTTTTTGGCATCTTCACCGACAGCCAACGGTAGTTTATCATCCTGATCGATGGCAACCACCGAAGGCTCTTGGAGTACGATCCCTTTTCCAGAGACATAGACTAACGTGTTGGCGGTACCGAGATCGATACCCATATCTCTAGAGAGTGAAAAGCGATTTAATAATCCCACGAACTAGGTCCCCCTAAGGAATTTCTTTTGTGTGTGACCGCTCGCGAGCGATCGAGTGGATACTGTAACACTTTAGGTTTGGCTACACCGCAAGAGTAACGGCAGGGGAGTTTTCAGTTTGGATTCCCTGCAATTGACTGATATAGAATACATTCTTCCCCGATGGAGTTCGCCTAGACTTGAGTCTGGGATGACGGTTAAACCGGAGGTTCGACCGGACTTAGCGTTTGAGCGTCACTCTTTATTGTTTGCCTTACGGTAATGGCGATCGAGGTGGATCTTAGTATGTTTTTTGCGAGAAGTCCAGTCGCGAGATGTCTATTGGATGTTGAATGTGGATCGGTGGGGCGATCGATCTGTGGGGTGTAGGGTGACGACCCGATCGATCTTGATTCTGGGCGGTGTCATTCGAGTGCGATCGAGACTCTCTCCCAACAGATTCCGAATCAACATCGCCTGCCCACACCGCGAACATCCCTAACCCGAACTGGCATAAAATACGTCATAATCGAAGTTGAAGGATAATTCAACTATCGACTTTCAACTTAAAATTATGAGTCTGAATGTGGTAACCCTCGTAGGGCGAGTGGGTGGAGATCCCGACGTACGGTATTTTGAATCCGGGAGCGTCAAATGTCGGTTGAGTCTTGCGGTGAATCGACCCACTCGCAATAGCGATCGACCCGACTGGTTCAATTTAGAATTGTGGGGCAAGACGGCTGAGGTGGCAGCCAATTACGTTCGTAAGGGTTCGCTCATTGGGGTGAAAGGGGCGCTGAAAATTGATACCTGGAGCGATCGCAATACGGGAGCGAGCCGTTCTTCTCCGGTGATTAAAGTCGACAAGCTCGATCTGCTGGGGTCTAAGCGCGATAACGAACCGAATTCCATCGGTTACAGCGATATGGATGAGTTTTAGCTTCCCCGAACCGGGCGATCTTAAATCCCTGACAGACAGGAGAAGAGCATGGGGGAAAAGACTGCGGAGTCTCACGTTTTGGCGCACCCCGCTTACCCGAGAGGAGTCATCTTCCCCCTCAACTCAACTCCAAAAATCCAGGGTCGACGATCATTAAAATCCTGCATAGGAGCGCTCTCCCAACAACCGCTTGACGGCGCTCAAACAGGCTTCGATGGGTTGTCTGGGTTGCGGGGGTTCGACAGCTCTCTCCTGAGCCACGAGTACTAAATACCGATCGCTGACGTAAGTCTCGCCGCGATCGACAGCTTGGCGCAATCGACGACCGCTTTTCCAAGCCTGAAACTTTAACGCACTCCATCGGGGATTCGCTGGAAACAATGCAAACCCCGCTCGCAACGCTGGAATGTGTTCTTTGGGCACGAATGCTTGAATTTCAACCCCTGGGGACAGTTCGATCGTCCCGATTAAGTCTTTCTGTTGCGGGTTTCCCATCTTCTGTGACCTCCTGTCATGTTCGTGTGAGTCGCTATCGCGCGGCAACGGCATTCGCTACTGCACGGCGCGGATTTTAGTCACTCAGTCTTCAAGACCGCTCTCACCCAAAATTTACGGCACGGCAAAATTATCGTTCCGGCTCTTAATTACTTCTACACTCAAACTTGAGGAGAATCCGAACGTTTTTGACCCAAATGTATTAGCTTCCCTTTTAGGTAAGCTAACACGACGGGCGAACCCCATGTTGTATCGCTAGCGCGATACTGCTTGAATTGGGAAGCCAACCCTCCAGGGAAGAAAACTTTTCAATGCGGATTCTGGCGAGGAAGGGGAACGCGCCATAATAATGGGAACGGTAATTCTTTTGGAGGGCATCGAGACAACAATGCACAACTCCCACGGCTCTCGATCGCTCGATTCCCGTTTGGAGCGAATTATTCAAAGCGTACCGGGTGCGATCTTCCAATGCATTCAAAAGTTAGATGACTCGGTGAGTTTTTCGTTTCTTTCTAGGGATTGCCAATCGATTTTGGGGGCGACGTCAGAGGCGATCCGATCGGATGCGCGGGTGTTACTGCAAATGCCTCATCCAGAGGACATTAAAGAGTTCGATCGCGCTTTGAAGAGTTCAGCAACGCAGTTGACGTTATGGGACTGGGAGGGACGGTTGATTTGGCCGTCGGGGAAGGTGAAATGGGTGAAATGGAGAGCGGTTCCGGAACGACAACCTAACGGTGAAATCCTCTGGGATGGGTTAATTATGGATATCACCGCTCGGGTATCTGCAGAAGATACGCTGCAACAGGCGTGGGAAGAAGTCGAGCAGCAAGTCGAGCAACGGACGGTGGAACTCCAGCAGACTCGGGAGCAACTGCAACTGACTGAGTTTCCGATCGAGCGATCGCCCGATGCCATTTTTTTAATGAACGCTCGCGCAGAATTTCTGCGGGTGAATCAATCGGCTTGTCAGATTTTTGGGTATTCTCAAACCGAGCTATTATCGATGAGTTTATCGGAGATCGATCCGAATTTTCCCGATTCAACGTGGCAGCAATATTGGGAGATTTTAAAGAGTGAGGGGGCTTTTACTTTAAAATCCTCCTATCGACAAAAAAACGGTCAAACTTTGCCGGTCGAAGTCAGTTTTCAGTATTTACAATTTAACGAGCTTGAATATAGTTATGCCTTCGTGCGCGATATTCGCGATCGCGAGGTGGCAGAACAAGCTCTTCGAGAAAGTGAAGCCAAATTTCGCTCGATGGTTGAAAATGCTAACGATATTATTTATTTATTAACCCCCGACAGTCTTTTTTCCTACGTTTCTCCCAACTGGAGCGATATCTTAGGTCATCGTCTTGCCCAAATCCAGGGAAAACCTTACACGCTTTTCGTTCATCCCGATGACTTACATATTTGTCAAGATGCAATGACGAATATTGTGACCAACCCTCGAAAGCAGCAATCAAAAATTCAGTACAGAATCAAACATCAGGATGGAACTTGGCGATGGCATTCGTCTAACTTATCTCCCGTGCGAAATTCGAGCGGTCGAGTTTTATCGGTGGTGGGAATTGCCCATGATATTACCGATCGCGTCTTAGCAGAAGTGGCATTGCAAGAAAGCGAACAACGATTCCGAAATTTAGTGGAAACCACCAGCGATTGGATTTGGGAAGTGAATGCAGAGGGAGTTTATACATATGTTAGTCCGCAAATTCACTCGGTACTCGGCTACAGTTCAGAAGAAATATTGGGAACGAGAGTATTCGATTTAAAACAAACCAATTGCAAGAAAAATTCGGCAAGAATTATTCAAGAAAAGTTTGCCAAACGAAAACCCATTATCCGGCTCGAAAATACTAGCAAGCACAAAAATGGAAATTCGATTGTGCTGGAAACCAATGGCGTGCCATTTTTTGATGCCTTCGATAACTTTTTAGGGTATCGAGGTATCGATCGCGATATTACCGAACGCAAGAAATCTGAAGCGAAACTCCGGCAACAAGCTAAAGATTTGCAAAAGACTTTAACCAAACTCAAAAAGGCACAACTCAAACTCGTTCAAAGTGAAAAGATGTCATCTTTGGGACAAACTGTAGCGGGAATTGCCCATGAAATCAATAATCCTATCTGTTTTATTCATGGTAATCTATCCCATGCGAGAGATTACATTTTAGATATTTTCCGCCTCTTAAGTTTGTATGAATTAGACTGTGGGGAACAGTCCGATCGCATCCAAAAGATGGTTCGTGAAATCGATCTCAATTTTATCAAAGAAGACTTACCTAAGCTTTTCTTATCCATGGAAGTCGGAACGGAACGAATTCGCGAAATTGTTCTGTCTTTACGAAACTTTTCTCGCTTAGACGAATCGGAAAAAAAAGAAGTCGATCTGCACTCGGGTCTCGATAGTACTTTAATGATTTTAAGCAGTCGCTTAAAGGAAAATAGCAATCGCGCTGAAATAAAAGTCATTAAAGAATATGGAGATATTCCCAAAATTGAGTGTTTTGCCGGACAACTCAACCAAGTTTTTATGAATATCCTTGCCAATGCAATCGATGCGATTGATGATGCTAAAAATTTCCAGACACACTCTCACTTTTGCGATGTAAAGTCCGTCGTTCCGGTTGTGAGAATCAAAACCGAACTAATGCGAAATTCTCGAACGCAAACGCCGAAAAAAATTGTCATTCGGATTAAAGATAATGGTGTGGGAATGAGCGAATCCGTTCGTTCTCGAATTTTCGATCCCTTCTTCACAACCAAGTCCGTCGGAAAAGGGACGGGAATGGGAATGTCTATTAGCTATCAAATTATCACTCAAAAACATCGAGGAAAATTGAAGTGTCAATCTAGCCTCGGAAAAGGTACAGAATTTACGATCGAAATTCCGATTGCATCGTAAAATTGAACCTTAACGATCTTCGTCATCTCGCGCGACGACCAAGCTCTCAGGATAATTGTACATTGCTCCCCACAACGTGCAGAAAATGTGTAAAAGCTTGGCAAACTCCCTAGAAATAGAGAAGCTAGATTGGCGGTTATTTTACCATAATGTTACCTTGAGAAGATAAGAAGTCAGCGATAAAGGTAAGAAGACCCCAGATTGATTTCCCCACGATGCCCGTACTATGACCAGAATCCTGATTGTTGAAGATAACGACTCCATCCGAGATAGTATTCTAGAAATTCTAGAAGCCGAGGGGTATGAAGCAATTGGAACCCGAGAGGGCAAACAGGGATATGAGTTGGCACAAGCAGAAATTCCCGATCTCATTTTGTGCGACGTCACGATGCCTAAACTTGACGGGTATGAAGTGTTGGCACTGATTCGCCAAAATCCCACCACAACCACTATCCCGTTTATTTTCCTGACGGCAAAATCGGCCAAAGGCGATTTCCGGTTGGCAATGGAACTCGGGGCGGATGATTATCTCACCAAGCCTTTTACCCGCGCCGAACTCCTCGGTGCCATCGACGCGCAACTCCAGAAAAAAGCGGCCACCCACGCTTACTACATCAAAGAAATCGAGATTAAAGAAGAGCAACTCAACTATTTGATGCACTACGACAGTCTGACGGGGTTACCCAACCGACTGTCTCTCCAAGAACGTTTCGATCGAATCGGTGGGGGACAAAGCCTCGATGGCGAAGAATCCCCCCTGATTCCCATGCTCTACGTGTCCTTAGATCGATTCAATCAGACCATCGAGGCTTGGGGACCGGCTTGTGGCGATCGTCTCCTGCAAGCGGTGGCCCGACGTTTGCTACAATGCATGGGGCCCGAAGAACTCGTGGCTTATTTGGGCACAAACCAATTTGTCTGTATTCCCAGCGGCGCGAGAGATCGCACTCGAACGATCGATTTAGCCCAAGCGACCATCGATTGTCTGCGGCAACCCTTCACCATTGACGATCGAGAAGTCTTTGTCACCGCCAGTATGGGGATTACCTTCTACCCCGATAACGGTACGGAACTCGAAAGTCTGCTCGGACAAGCAGCTCTGGCGATGGAAGAGGCAATTGCGCGCGGGGGCAACCAGTATCAATTTTATACCCCCACCTTTAAAGTCGAAGCCTCCGATCGATTGGCTCTCGAAACCAGTTTGCGCTATGTTTTAGAACGGGATGAATTGCAAGTTTACTACCAACCTCGGGTGAGTTTGCTCACCCGAAAAGTCGTGGGTGCAGAGGCTCTCGTCCGCTGGTACCATCGGGAGCGAGGGATTATTTCTCCGGGACGCTTTATCCCCATTGCCGAAGAAACCGGGGCGATCGTACCCATTGGGGAATGGGTTTTGCAGCAAGCTTGCCGTCAAGCCAAAGAATGGCACCGGTTCGGACCGTTATTAATGGCGATTAACGTTTCGGGTCGGCAGTTTGACTTACCAGATTTGCCAGAACGAGTGTTCGGCATCGTGGAGGGAGAGAAGGTGGAGATGAAATCCATCGAACTCGAACTCACCGAAGGCATTTTAGTCAAAGATGCCTCTCTCGCTCGACAAAAGTTACAAGATTTAAAAGCGTTAGGCGTACAAATTGCCATTGATGATTTTGGCACGGGGTACTCTTCCCTGGGCTACTTACAACAGTTTCCCTTCGATATTTTAAAAATCGATCGCTGCTTTGTTCGCAACCTCACGGACGAAGCTCGAAATGCCGCAATTGTGAGTGCCATTATTCAAATGGCTCATAACTTAAATTTGAAAGTCATTGCTGAAGGCGTCGAAACCGAAAGCGAGCTAGACTTTTTAAGTCAGCAAACCTGCGATGAAATGCAGGGATACTTATTTGCCAAACCGATGTCCGTTCCGGACTTTGAAAAGTTTATGGATGCGCCGCCAATTTTAACCTCAACACCGGTGTAATCTCAAATCGGATTGATTATAGCGCTTCTCGCACCTCATGAGGTACAGAGTTTCTGGTTTTAGGGAACGGGGAATAGGAAATAGAATTTGGGTGTACCTCATAAGAGGCGAGAATTGCTATAACCATAATGAAGGGTTGAGGGCAGGAGAGGCAGAGGCCGCAGGGGAGGAAAACTATCCGTAAATTTGGCGTATGACGATCATTTAACCGGCTCGGATATAAACGAATAATTTATAGTGCAAATAACTGGTAAATCTACAGAATTTAATAAATATTTTTGTCTAAAATATCTCCAATCGCGTTCGCAACTCAAATCAATGTCTAGGGTTTAGTTATGAATTTATTCTTTTTTTTCCTTTTAACCTTTCCCCCTTAGCCTTTTTTATCTAAGCATCTATTTTCTTGGGATAAGTTTTTTGCTATTGCTATCAGAAATTAAGGGTCGAAAAAATTATGGCTGCACGCTCGCTTCGCGCATCGGAGGAGGGAATCAAAAAAGCAAAAGCCGCTTTTGCCCACAAACAGTGGACGCAAGAATATCTCGCAGCGGAAGTCGGTCTGAACACGCGCCAACCCATCTGGAAGTTTTTTAAAGGAAAACCCGTTTCGCGACATGTTTTTGTCGAGATTTGCTTTCATCTCGAACTCGATCCTGAAGAAATTATCGAGCGACCTAAAGTTGCCGAAGTTTTCTCCACACCAGAGATTCCCGCAACCTCGATCGAGGCGTTAGTCGAACGAATTCGAGCGCAACGTCATCCCAAAATCCAACATCAATGCGGGACGCTACGACTCCTCGATATCGCGCGTCCCATTGACATTGACGACCTCTACGTTCGGGTGAATATTCTCGAAGAAATGACCCGGCAACGCTGGATCGATCTGAGTGAGGTGCGCGCGATCGAACCCACGGAATTCGATCGCTTGGGTTTGGGCAAAATCCGTGCCGTCGGGGTTCCGGGATTAGAAGTCGTCGAGACCCATCCCAAATTGATGGTGTTAGGCAAACCCGGTTCGGGAAAAACGACGTTCTTGCAGCATCTGGCGATCGGTTGCGATCGCGGTACGCTTTATCCCCAACAGGTTCCCATCTTTATTCGCCTGAAAAATTTTGCCGAAGATGCCCGCAAAAACCAGGAGTTCGGTCTGGTTGAATATCTAACCCTCGAACTGGGTTTGGATGGCGCGACCCCAGAAGATGTAACGGCACTGCTGGCTCAAGGACGGATTTTTCTATTACTCGATGGCTTAGACGAAGTGCCCGATTCTGAAGGCGATCGGGTTGTCGCCCAAATTCGGAAATTTTCCGAACGCTACTATCAAAATCCGATCGTCGCCACCTGTCGCATTGCCGCACGGGAATACCAGTTTACCGGATTTACAGAAGTTGAAATTGCCGATTTCACCCCCGATCGCGTCGAAGCCTTTGCGAAAAAGTGGTTCGCCGCCATTGGCAAACATTCTCCCGAAGCGGCACGGGTTCGAACTCTATCGTTTCTCGAACAACTCACCCTGCCCCAAAATCGGCGGCTGCGGGAACTGGCAGTCACTCCCATTTTGCTCAATCTCACCTGTTTGGTGTTTGAGGTAAACGGTCAGTTTCCCGCCGCTCGGTCTCAAATGTACCAGCAGGGACTCGATTTGCTGTTAGTGCGCTGGGATGAAACCCGAGGCATCAAACGAGATAGTGCCTATCGCCATTTATCTTTACCCCAAAAACTGCAACTCCTGGGTCAAATCGCCCAAATCACCTTCGATCGAGCAGAATATTTCTTTGAAACCTCGAAGATCCAACAACTGATTGCCGATTACCTGCAAACTCTGCCGGAAACCGATCCGATGGCATTACCTTTCGATAGTGCCGCCGTTCTCAAAGCCATTGAAGGACAGCATGGTTTAATTGTCGAACGCGCGCGATCGCTCTATTCCTTCTCCCACCTCACCTTCCAAGAATATTTAAGCGCACGGGCGATCGTCGCCGATGTCGACGAGGGAAAGCTGGAGGAACTCGCAAACCACCTCGAAGAAAAGCGATGGCACGAAGTCTTTTTGCTGGCCGCGGAGATGCTTCCCCTACCCCACTGGCAAGGGTTACTCGATGCCATGAAAGCCAAAGCCGAAGCCCCTATCCTGGCAAACGAGACATTATGCGGGTATTTAGCCTGGGTGGGGCAAAAATCTCAGACCGTGCGCGCCCCCTATCACCCGGCGGCCATTCGGGCATTTTATCTCACCTTGGCTCTATCACCGGAACATCCCGTCAAGCGCGATCTGACCTTAGCCCTTGCCATCGATCCGAGGTTAGCCGGAGAATTCACCGGGGACTTGGCGATCGATTTAGCCTTGGTTCATGCACTGGAAGTGGCGCGATCGATTTCCCCAACCTTAGCCCCCAATCGCATGGGAACTTTGCACCTCGCCCTGGATTTAGAGGAGATGTTAGGGGAACAACCCTCTTTAAAAGCGGCGATCGAAGATTTGAAAGACCAATTGCCGCAACCCTCCAGGAAAAATGCCACGGTTCGTCAATGGTGGCAAAAATCGGGTCGTGCTTGGTGCGATCGCCTGCAAGACATTGCGCTGGAGGAACGCCAGCTCGATTTGTCTCGATCGTTTACCCCCGAAGCCAATCGAATCTTAGAGGGCTACGTTCGCACCCATCAACTGTTACTTGACTGCTTCGGAACCCGTTCGGTCATCTCCTCAGCATCCTGGAAATGTCTCGATCGATTATTTGAGTTGCCAGAGGCTGTTTGAGGATGGGAGAAACGGGAGCAATGAGGGAAATGGCGGAAACGGCGGAAACGGGAGCAAGATGCTCCCACTGCGTACGGTTGATTGTACGGTTGATTATTCTGTGTGCTTCCCCGACCTCCCAAGCCCCCGAAGGGCCCGAAGCCTCCCAAGCTCCCGAAATCTCCCCTGTTCATAGACAACTGAGGGCGCTATTCTGGAATATAGGCGCGAATAGTATCAAGAATACCAATGTCAGAACGATTGCTACTGGTGGATGACGAGCCGGGTTTGCGAGAAGGGGTCAAAGCGTACTTAGAAAACTTTGGCTTTACCGTCGATGTGGCCACCAATGGCGAGCAAGGGTGGGAAATGGTGCAACAAACCCAGCCGGATTTGGTGATTACCGACGTGATGATGCCCGGTGTTGACGGTTACGAACTCCTCGATCGAATGCGTCAAGATCCTCGCTTTAAACCGGTGCCGGTGGTATTTCTGACGGCTAGAGGAATGACGAGCGATCGGATTCAGGGTTATCAAGCTCGCTGCGATGCCTACATTTCCAAGCCCTTCGATCCCGATGAGTTAGTAGCGGTGGTGGAAAACTTACTCGAACGGCGTACGGCTTCCCAAGATTTACCCGAAACGGAAGAAAATATCGATCTGGCCACCCTGGCGCGTCAGATTAAAGAATTGAAGGAGATGCTGAGCAATCCCAACACGATCGTCCCCACGCCACCTCCGATTCAAATTGACTTTACCCCCAGAGAACAGAGCGTTCTGGAATTGGTGGCAGAAGGGTTGATGAATAAAGAAATCGCCCGCCGTCTGGAGACGAGCGTGCGGAACGTAGAGAAATATGTCAGCCGCTTATTTGCCAAAACGGGAACCAACAGCCGAACGGAGTTAGTTCGCTACGCCCTAGAGCACGGTCTCACTCATTGATACTCCCCGCTAAACGCGAGACGGGGATTCTGGGTTCGTCGATACCACTTAAAATAGAGTCCTTGCGTTGTCGAACTCAGAGGTGGGATTCTCCACGCCAGTTGCTCATGGGGGAAACCCCCAAGACCGCACTGGCTCCCAAGCTGAAGAGCGGGTATGCCCTACCCGATTTGCTAATTACGAGTTCTTTTGTCAAGAGCGAGTTTGGATCGTTCGCGAGCATTCAGCAGGTTTTGGGTGCTTTGTTTTCTCCAAGATTCTTCTCCAGAAAGAGCCACGACCCGAGTGCGACACGGCATAAATAACGACCGAGTTGTCAACTGCACAAAGCTCTCTACACTCAGCATTTTTAATGACCCGTAGTTGCACTAACTTGCCTCACCACAAACAATCGATTTTGATGTAGCAGCGGTTCGTGAATCCTCCCTTGGCCTTTTCTTCTTTGCCACTGCTGTAAATATCGAGTTCGCACGAATCGAAATCCCGACTCGGGATCGTCGAACAACCGGCACAATTCGATCGAGATCGAACGCCGATCGTTTGGTATAGCAGATCGTCCGGAAGTATACAACAGCAATGTTGTATACTATTTGAAAAGGAAAGGTCAAATCGAATATAATTAAGGGCTAAAAATTTCCTCGCGAGAAGATCGATCGACTCCAAACAAAAAACTTTGCAATCGCTTGCGAAGTCAAAAATTTAACCGGACTCGAACACAATCCGCTCCAATTAATTGACAAACCCAGGAACCATACCAGATAGTGGAGCAAGCATCGGAATCTTAGCTCGAACGGTACGAATTAACGACCGGTTTTTCTCATCATTAGGGTAGCAGCAGCGAAAAAATCTGGCATTGGACGGGAGCTGAACGGGATTTTATCTTCCCGATGCGGCAACTTGATACTTTGACATACCAGAGGACGAACCATGCAATTTTCTGTCGGCTCCTGGAAAGGGACGTTGGCAATTATTCCCCTAACCTACGCGATCGCCTTACCGACTCAGGCACAGACGATCCTACCGGCAAACGATGGCACGGGAACGATGGTGACGCCTAACGGTCAGAGATTGGATATCGACGGGGGTCAGCTCTCTGGCGATGGAAACAATTTATTTCATTCGTTTCAAGAGTTCGGACTCGACGCAGGACAAACGGCAAACTTTCTGTCTACCCCTAATATCGATAATATTCTAGGGCGAGTCGTCGGTGGGAATCCATCGTCGATTAACGGTCTGTTGCAAGTTTCGGGCAGCGACGCGAACCTATTTCTCATCAATCCCGCCGGGATCGTTTTCGGGGCCGGTGCCAGCCTCAACGTCACCGGAGACTTCACCGCCACGAGTGCGACGGGAATTGGCTTTGATGGGGGTTGGTTCGATGGCCTGGGTGAAAATAATTGGGCGGAGTTAGTTGGAGATCCCAACGCTTTTGAGTTTGCCACGCTCGATCCGGGGGCGATCGTCAACGAAGGCAATTTAGCCGTGGGAGAAGGTCGCAACCTGAGTCTGTTCGGCGGTCGAGTTCTCAATACGGGAACCCTCGAAACCGATGGAGGGAATCTCTCCGTGGCAGCGGTTGCTGGAGAAAGCCTCGTCCGCTTGAGCGCGCCGGGACGGGTTCTGAGCGTTGAAGTTTTACTGCCGAACCAAATCTCGGGAAATGCACCCATCGATCCCCTATCCTTGCCGGAGTTACTGGCTGGGAGTTCGGAGATTGAAGGGTCGAGTCAAATTTTCGTCAATCCAGACGGCAGCATTAGTATAGCCGGCTCGGGGATTAAAATCGACGATCGCACTGGAGATGCGATCGTCTCGGGGAATTTATTGGCGCGCGGCAATGGCGCGAACGGTTCGTCTTCGAGTATTCAAGTGTTAGGTAACCGAGTCGGTTTGTTTGGTGCCACTCTCGATGCTTCCGGATCGAACGGCGGCGGCAATATCTTCGTCGGGGGAGACTTGCAAGGGGGCGGGACGCTACCAACCGCCCAACAGACGTTTATCGACGCTAGCTCTTTCCTGAATGTGGATGCCCTGGAACAAGGGAATGGAGGCAACGCGATCGTCTGGTCCGATCGGACCACCCAATTCTACGGCAGCATCAGCGCTCGCGGGGGCGCAAATTCCGGTGACGGCGGATTTGTAGAAGTCTCCGGTTACAATAACTTGGTGTTTCAAGGCAACGTCGATACCTCTGCCCCCAACGGCGAGTTCGGCAACTTACTCCTCGACCCGACCAATATTCGGGTGGTTGCTGACCCCGCACCCGAGCCGACACCGAACCCGACACTCGACAACACAACAGATGAGACCGCAGACCCCCCAACCGATTCTGGAGAGGGGGATGCATCGCCGTTAGATGGCTCGGATACAGATACTTCACCAGCTCCATCACCATCACCAGTTCCCAATAGCACCAGCGACCTGACATTAGTCGATGCATTTGACGATCCAGACCAAGATGCGAACAACCAGGAAACGCGGGTTAACGTCAGTGCTCTAGACAACGCAACGAGTAACATTACCCTCCAAGCCACCAACGATATCACCTTTGAAACGCCGGTCAATACCGAGCAAGACCTGAGCGCTCAAGCCGGTCGTCACATCGATGTCAATGCCAGTATCGAGACCAACGGTCGTCACGTCACCCTGAATGCCGATGCAGATGGGGATGGAGATGGTGCGGTTACCATCAACGCTCCGATTTCCACCAGTGGGGGGTCGGTGAGTGCGAACGGGATGAGTAACAACGAGGTAGGACGGAATGCCATTTCGATAAATGCGCCACTCTCCACAGCCGGGGGAAATATCAACTTGACCGGAGAGACTTCCACGGCGACGGGAATTTCCATTGCCAACTCGATCGAATCAGGCGGAGGCAGCGTTAACCTCACCGGAACCAACGTCGAAGTTTCCGGTTCGGGTTCGATCGATTCCGATGGGGGTCAGATCGATCTGACGGGAACTGCCGATGGCATTTCGATTGGCGGCACATTGAATGCGGGGTCGGGCAATCTTTCCCTGATGGGGGAGACTCTGAACCTGACGGGAAGGGTAAGCGGCACTGGCAACCTACGTTTGGTCCCCCCAGCAGGAGAAGAGATCGACGTCGGCGGCACCGGGGCAACGGCATTCTTGAGAAGTAGCGATTTGGATGCTCTCGCCAATGGCTTTAACTCGATTACCATTGGTGGAGAAGGTAGTGGCGATATGACCCTAGCCGCCGACTTAACCTTCCACGATCCAATTGAATTTCTGACATCGGGTTCGATCGCCTCCTCGGGGTTTGCAATTTCGGGAGAGAGTAACGCTTCGATTACCTTGACTGGACATGACGGTATTTCAGGAATTGGGTCGCTCTCCTCAGAAAATCGCTCGATTACCCTCACCTCTTCCGGGGGGGATATTTCTAATATTGGAACCATTACCTCTAACAACAGCCCCATTTCCATCACATCTTCTGTCGGAAATGTCAGCGTCGAGGCGATCGATGCGGGAACTGACAACATCGATGTGAGTGCGCCATTGGGTTCGGTGCGGGTGACGGGAACTCTCGGGGATAACATCAGCTTGAGCGGTGGCGCGATTACCGTCACCCACAGTGGAGAATATCCCTTTATCGTGGGGGATGACAGCGTCAACGGAACCGCTGAGGGGATTCGATCGGGAGTCGGTAGCACCATTCAAACCCTCACACCATCCACCGATCCAGCCAATCCCACCCAATATTCGGGCAGTACAGTTTCATTTCCCGCACCGGAACCGCAACCGGAACCGGAACCCACACCGGAAACGGAACCGGAGGTCACCTCTCCACCAGAACCGGAACCGGAGGTCACCTCTCCACCGGAAACGGAACCGGAGGTCACCTCTCCACCAGAACCGGAACCGGAGGTCACCTCTCCACCAGAACCGGAACCGGACGTCACCTCTCCACCAGAACCGGAGCCCACACCGGAACCCACACCGGAACCCACACCGGAACCGGAACCCACACCGGAACCGGAGCCCACACCGGAACCCACACCGGAACCAAAAGGCGATCCAGAACCAGGCTCTGACTCCGGACTCAGACCCGTTCGGGGAACTCCAATCGAACCCGTATCGGATCTGGAGCCGATCGCAGAACCGGAACCGCAACCGGAGATCGACCCTTCAGACAGCGATAGTTCTCAAGAGAATCAAGAGCCGATCGATGGAGGTGACTCCAATCTAGAAGAGATTCTCGACGACAACACCGATGAGGGGGATATTGCTACGGATTTGCAAGGCACCGAGCCGAATTCAGAGACGACAAGCGATCCATCTGGCAATGGCAATTTATCGAGCATCGAGCCGATTCCGGATACGTCCCTCACCGAAACTCCAGCACTGGTGGAAGTCGAGGTGAATCTCGATAGTGCTGAGTTGGGAGAAGTCGAAACGGGAGGGGTGGATTCAATTTCGATCGAATCCGATGGTGGTGAAGTCTCATCATCATCTTCGAGCTTCTCGTCATCTTCGAGCCTTTCCTCATCCGATCTCTCCTCCTCCGGCGACGGCACCAGTCCCTCGACGAGTTCGAGTTCTGTCGGTTTCTCCTCCTCCGGCGACGGCACCAGTCCCTCAACGAGCTCGAGTTCTGTCGGTTTCTCCTCCTCCGGCGACGGCACCAGTCCCTCGACGAGTTCGAGTTCTGTCGGTTTCTCCTCCTCTAGCAACGGCACCAGTCCCTCAACGAGCTCGAGTTCTGTCGGTTCCTCCTCCTCCGGCGACGGCACCAGTCCCTCCACCAGTCGCTTGTCTTCCTCTTCAAGCCTGGCAGAGAGTACCTCGACAAGTTCGAGTTCCATCGCTTCGACATCAAGTTCGATCGATGTGGCAGATTCTGGACAAACCGCCTCTTCGGGCAGTACGACAGCGACGAATACAACCAGTCCGGTGGCGAGCACTCTGAGCAGTCTCGATCTGAAAGGGAAGGAATCGAGCGGGACCGGTACGACGGCAACCGTTACCAACTCGGCAACATCAAGCAGCCGAGGAAACACGAGTTCGTCTAATTCGAGTATTTCCTCTGGCTCGATACAGACCACCTCCACTTCGATCGGAGTTCGAAGCCGGACGACAGCGACTACAACAAGCACGAACAAAATCGAAAACCAACTCGATAGCGGTAATCTCGAAGGGGCTATTGGGGCGATCGATGGCTTGTACAGTCGGCAGTTGAGAAGCCAGGGTCGTAACGGCTATCGCACTGGCTTCCGTCCCGGAGTGCGATCGGTCGCCCAATTTCAAGACCGACTCCAAGATATTGCTTGGCAAACGAGTAAAACTCCAGTTATCGTCTACGTCCTGGCTCGTCCCGAACAGCTCGATCTGATTCTGATTACCCCCGAAGGCGAACCGATTTACGTCAGCGTACCCGACGCGCCCCAGGCAGAGATTACTCGAGTGGCCCGAGATTTCAGAATTCGGATTACTAGTCCCCGCCAGCGGCACACCGAAAGCTATTTGCGATCGGCCCAACAGCTATATCAGTGGATTATCGCTCCCCTAGAAGAACATTTGGAAGCCTTCGAGACCGATACCCTCGTCTTGTCCATGGATGAAGGTTTGCGCGCTCTTCCCATTGCGGCTTTGCACGATGGCGAGCAATTCCTGGTGGAAAAATACAGCCTCGGACTCATCCCCACCATCAACCTCACCGATACCAGCTACCAACCCCTGCAAAATGCAAACGTCCTGGCAATGGGTGCGAGTGCTTTTAATGAAAGCGAACAACGGGCGCTGCCAACGGTTCCCATCGAGCTATCGACAATTGTCAGAAATTCAGCCCTAGCGCCGGCTCAAAACATCGACGGACTCTGGGAAGGTAAATCCTTCCTCAACGACGAGTTTACCTTTGGTAACCTGCAACAGTTGCGCAACGACTATCCATTCGATATTCTGCATCTAGCCACCCATGCGGAATTTCAGTCCGGCGAGTCCGGTCGGTCCTACATTCAATTATGGGATCGCAAGCTCGATTTCGACGATTTGCGACAACTCGGCTGGCATCAGTCTCCGGTGGAACTCTTGGTTTTGAGTGCCTGTCGCACGGCTGTGGGTAATGCGGGACGGGAAGAACTCGGCTTTGCGGGGTTGGCTATCCGCGCCGGCGTTAAGTCCGTGCTAGCCAGTTTGTGGTACGTCAGCGATGAAGGAACCTTGGGGCTGATGAGCGAGTTTTACCGACAGTTGCGACTCGATGACGTAACCATTAAGTCTGAAGCGCTGCGACAGGCCCAAATTGCCATGTTGCGAGGGGAGTTACGCATCGAGGACGGTCAGCTCATTTGGCCCAACGGTAAGTTACCCTTACCCCCAGAATTAAGCAGTCTCCCGACAACAGATTTCTCCCATCCTTATTACTGGTCTGGGTTTACGATGGTGGGTAGCCCTTGGTAGACTGTCTGCCGGGGTGGAGCCGCGGCAACCCAGATGGGGGAGGGGGAAATACGATCGATGAAAAAACTACTGGTCACCGGCGCGAGTGGATTCCTCGGATGGCACCTGTGTCAAATTGCGCGGGAGGAATGGGAGGTTTGCGGGACTTACTTTTCCCAGGAAATTGAGATTCCAGGGGTTGACTTGGCGCAAGTGGATTTGCGAGATGTCGGGCAGCTCAAAGCCTATTTCGATCGCATCAGACCCGATGCCGTGATTCACGCGGCAGCTCGTTCCAAACCCAACTTTTGCCAAACTCACCCCGAAGAATCCTACCGCACCAACGTAACGGTTTCTGCGGATATCGCCCAGTTGTGCGCCGAGGCATCCATTCCCTGCGTATTTACCTCCACGGATTTAGTCTTCGACGGTCTGAATCCGCCCTATCGAGAAACCGATCCCGTGTGTCCGGTGAACGTTTACGGTCAGCAAAAAGTCGCCGCCGAAACTGAAATCCTTTCTCGCCATCCCCAAGCCGTGGTTTGCCGGATGCCGCTGATGTTCGGCACCGTTCCCCCGACTGCTACCACGTTTCTCCAGTCGTTTCTAACGGCACTGCAGGAGGGTCGGGCGTTATCCCTGTTTGCCGATGAAGTGAGAACGCCGGTGAGCGGGACGACAGCTGCCCGAGGATTGCTGCTGGCGGTGGAAAAAGGGCATGATATTTTGCATTTGGGAGGTCCAGAACGCATCTCCCGCTACGAATTCGGTCGGGTGTTGGCCGAGGTGATGGATTTTCCCCAAGAACTGCTCGCACCCTGCAAGCAAGCCGACGTGAAGATGGCCGCACCTCGTTCTCCCGACGTGTCTCTCGATAGTTCGAAAGCGGTAAGTTTGGGATATCAAACTCGATCGATTCGGGAGGAATTGGAGGCATTGCGGGAGATGGGCATTTAGTGAGCAGACCTCTAATTTCAGTTATTTTGCCGGTTTATAACGGCGATCGCACCATTGAAGAAACGATTCGATCGGTTTTAAAGCAAACGTTCTCGGATTTTGAACTGATTATTATTAACGATGGTTCTCAAGATAATACCTTAAAGGCAATCGAGAAAATTGAAGATACCCGAATTCAAGTCTTTTCTTATCCCAATGCCGGACAAGCAGCCAGTCGCAATCGAGGTATTTCTAAAGCAAAAGGAGAATATATTGCGTTTATCGATGCCGATGATTTGTGGACGCACGATAAGTTAGAAGCGCAGCTAGACGCATTGCAAGAACATCCCACGGCTGCTTTAGCTTATAGCTGGACGGATTATATCGACGAGTCGGGCAAATTATTACATCCCGGCAGACATACCACTGCGAATGGCAAGGTTCTGGAAAAGTTAATTGTGAATAACTTTCTCGAAAATGGATCGAATCCTTTAATTCGCAAATCCGTTTTTGAGAAAGTTGGTGTATTTGAAGAATCGCTCCCCCCAGCGGAAGATTGGGATTTGTGGCTGAGAACTGCCGAAGAATATGAGTTTGTTTGCGTTCCGGCGGCACAAATTCTTTATCGCGTGACGGTAAATTCGAGTTCTTCTAATATTATCAAGCAAGAACAACAGTGCCGAAAAGTATTGAATTCAGCGTTCGATCGCGCGTCAGATTCGCTTCAATCTCTCAAACCGAAAAGTTTGGCTAATCTCTATAAATATTTAACTTGGAAGGCGATCGAAGGATATCCCTCCCGCCGCAACGGGATTGCCGCCGCTCGCTGTTTCTGGTATTACCTGCAATACAATCCCTCTGTTGCTCTTAATCCGCGCTTTATGGGGAGTGTTTTGTTTAAAATCGCGTCGATGGTGGTTTTTCCCCCACGGCAGGCACGGGCGGTGATGAAGGCGGTTACGGAAAGAGTTTGAAGCGTCATTCAGATTTTAGGGTTGGGTGTTTTATCCTACTATTATTATCGAAGCCACTTTCAAAAATGTAGCTTGTAAGTTAATCAGTTCTAAAAAACGAAATTTTCCAATTCCGTCTGGGATATTCTTTACGATCTAAAAAAATAAAAAAACTACCCGTAAAATTCTATGTTTCTAAGCCAAAAACTTATCGCTTTTTTCAATGTTTTTCAATCAAATAAACTGAATTAATGTTTTTTCAAAAATTATAATTATTACTGTATATCGAACTTAATACGTGCATTTTTTCTCTCTCTAGCATTTGTTGAATTGACCTATCCTCTGCCTCTAGCTCTTCCAAGAAAAATTGGCTTACGCTAGAAGATATTCTTCTAAAAGGAATTGGATTAAAAGGTTCTGGCTCTGAGCCTTCCTTGTAACCATAAACAGGCGGATCTTCTCCGTCAGAGGTTTTGAAAAACCAGAAGATATAGCCTTGATGTGCATTAAAAACAAAAGCATCTTCTGGTAGAGGGTATGGAAATTCTTCTTGTTTTAATACTTCTTCCAAAGACTCTCGTAGTTGATACATATCGTCATCATAATCGAAGTCTATCCCTACCAGGAATCCTCCAGCCCAAATTCCTCCCCAAAGGAGAAATTCTTTGTAAGCTGCTGGTAATAATAACCCACATAATTTCTCAAGAGAAAGAACTTGCTCTTCTGTGCAAGGTTTTACTTTTTCTGGAAAGTACTCTTGGAGTTGCACGAAATGAGAGTGAAAATTGTCAAGATACATCGCTTCAATTTCCACTCTTGGGTGAATTGTTTTGGTTAAAAGACTTTGAGGGCACTAAAGACACTCGCAATACGACTCAAGTAGATCTGCATCTCGCACTCAGCCACGATATCTTGTTTCAGCTGGTTTCGATTTTGGATAAAATATTGTATTGCTTTGTAACTATTTCCCAGTAAAGTTCGGGCGATAATTTTTGGTTTTTGCCACGGTTTTGCCAGTTTCATCTTTAAGGGAATAAAACAGGCACAAGAACCGTGAATTAGTTTTAAAAGATACTCTCGTTCGAGTCGTGCAGCGGGAATCAAATGGTCGAGGTTCATCGCTGGATTGTACCAAATTTCCCACCCCTGTTTGTGCATGTGAATTAACGGTTCCCAATCAGAACCACTAGCGAGAGAATTTCCCGATCGCCCGCTTAAAATCGGCGTTTCGGGAACGCAATCGCACCAGACTTGTTTGCGAACTACCAATCCCGCACCGGGAGGCAAACTAAGCACTTCGGGTTGGTATAAATTTGGGATATCTCCCCGTTCGCGAATGGCGAGGAAGCCGATAATATTCTCGAAGTTTTCCGGCGGTGGCACTTCAAATTTAGCGTGAATTTGACCGCCGTACGCACCGGCTTTTGGATAATTCTCACCAAACCGAACCGCTTCAAACACCCAATCCGGGGCGGGTAGATTATCGTCGTCAATAAACCCAACTAAATGACCTTGAGCTTCGGCGATCGCGCGCGCTCTTGCAAAGGCAAGTCCTTGTTTTGGTTCGAAATAGTATTTGAGGGGAAATGGAGACTGCCAATTTTTTTTGCACTCGGCAACGACTTGTGCCGTATTGTCACTGCTGTTGTTATCGATAACGATAATTTCCCAGGTGATTTGTTCGGTTTTAATTTGAGCGTTTAACGTTTCTAAAACCGCAGATAATCGATCGGCTCCATTATAGGTGGGAATGGCTACGGTGAAATCGATCGAGATTTCCATGATTGCTTCCACAGATAAAACGGACTGAAAATACTACTGCGTAAAAACTCCATCTCGCAGGCAGCGACGACATCGCGATCGAGTTCCGGGTAATGTTGAACAAAATAGGCGATCGCTTTGTAGATATCCCGAATTAAACCGAGGGGAAACAAAAGCGGTTTTTGCCACGATTTGAGGCGTAGCATCCGGATGTGGTGGCGTGCCAATCCCGTACTCCGCATCAAAAATAGCAACGCCTCCCGTTCTAGTCGCTGGCGGGGAATTTGATGGTAGATATGCATGTGGGGGTTGTACCAAATTTGCCAACCTGCATTTTGCAAATACAGTACCACTTCCAAGTCTTCGCTGTTGAGAATCGACTGTGGAGAACGTCCCGATAAAAATAGGTTCTCGGGAACGCAATCGCACCAGGCTTGTTTGCGCACTACCAATCCCGCTGAAGGAGGCAGCATTTTCATCCGAGGTTCGTAGAGATGGGGTTCGCATCCCCGTTCGGTAATGGCGAAAAAACTGGCAATTTTCTCGAAGTTTTGCGGCGGTTCCACTTCGTACTCCCCATGCACCTGAGAACCGTATGCCCCCGCTGCCGGATGCACTTCCCCAAAGGCATACGCCGTGGTTACCCAGTTGGGGGCGGGAATCGTGTCGTCATCGAGGAATCCCACCCACTTGCCTCGAGCTTCCGTTACCCCTCGCATCCGGGCAAAAGAGGCACCTTGCTGGGGTTCGCAGCAATAGCGTAGGGGAGCGAGATCGATCCAATCTTGCTGATACTCTTCCACCAGTTGTGCCGTGCGATCGGTACTATTATTATCGATAACAAGGACTTCCCAGCGAACGTAATCTTCCGTACGGACTTGGGTTTTGAGGCGATCTAAAACGGCAGGCAAACGCTCGGCACCATTGTAAGTGGGAATGGCAACCGTAAAGTCGATTTTCTCGGAAAGAGATGGCATTTTAATAGAAGTTCCGTAACCACCAGGTTTTTAATCGTAGACTCTCAAAAGTCTATTGCGCGCGCAACGCCCGCAAACGGGCGATACCTCCGTTATAGCACCTGAATTTTGACCCGAATCGTTAGCAAATTGGAGACAAGGAAACAAAAGCGATGGCACTGTATCTGGGGATCGATTTTGGCACGTCGGGGGCACGGGCGATCGTCGTCGATGCGATCGGGCAAATTCGGGGAGAAGGGCGATACGACTTCGAGATGGGTCGCACCACCTCTGCCGATTGGATACCCATCTGGCGGGAGGCACTGTTTTCCCTGCTCGAGCAAATTTGTCGGATCGTACCGGTGACCCAAAACATTGCTCGCATTGCCATTAATGGAACGTCTTCGACAGTACTCCTGTGCGACGAAACGGGCAATCCCGTCGATGCTCCCATTCTGTACGATGACGATCGCTCGGTTACTGTTCTCGATACCCTCAAAAGCATCGCCCCTGCCAATCATCCGATTTTGAGTGCAACTTCGAGTTTGGCAAAGTTATTGTGGTGGATTACTGAAAATAAAAGTCAGGCATCCTACTATTTTCTCCACCAAGCCGATTGGCTGGCATTTTTACTCCATGGCAGACTCGGCATCAGCGACTATCATAATGCCCTGAAACTGGGGGCGGATGTGGAAAATCTCAGATATCCCAACTGGTTGAACGAGGGACTCGATCGCATTGCCGGAGGAAATATTCCCCAGTTGCCACAGATTGTTTCGCCGGGAACCCCCATCGGAACGATCGCCCCAGAGATTGCCCGTCGTTTTGGTTTACTCGCCAACTGCACTGTTTGTGCCGGAACTACCGATAGCATTGCCGCTTTTCTCGCCAGTGGTGCATCTGCCCCAGGAGAAGCGGTTACTTCCCTCGGTTCCACCCTGGTGCTGAAGCTACTGAGTCGCACTCGGGTAGATGATTCCCGATACGGGATTTACAGCCACCGCTTGGGAGATTTGTGGCTGGCGGGGGGTGCGTCGAATACGGGGGGGGCAGTGTTGCGTCAGTTCTTTGGCGATGATGAACTCGCCACCCTCAGCCTTCAGATTGCCAGCGGCGAAAGTCCCCTGGACTACTATCCCCTCACCCAACCGGGGGAACGATTTCCCATCAACGATCCGCAACTCTCCCCGCGTCTGGAACCGAAACCGGACGATCGCGTTGCATTCCTCCACGGTTTGCTCGATGGCATGGCGAAAATTGAAACCCGAGGATACCAACTATTGCAGCAGTTGGGGGCGGCTTCCCTCAAACGGGTTTATACCGCAGGTGGTGGGGCGAAAAATCGGGTGTGGACTCGCCTGCGCCAACATCGCCTGGGCGTACCCGTGATTCCCTCCATCCAGACAGAAGCTGCATACGGTACGGCATTATTGGCAATGCGAGGTCTCAATCCAACGATCGAAAGATGACTTGCATCCATAAAGTTGGGTTCAATACTGACAATTCCAGGTTAAGTGAGCGTCGGGGGTGTGGGAAGCGTCGGGAGAGAATGGGAGGAGAGATTCAGCAATTGCCTTGAATTGTCATAAATTATCCGAACTCGATATCGCACCAGTTTTTGAATTCACCACACAACTCTCACTTTTTCCATCTACCTGCGATTTTGGTTATTTTGTCAATTTTTTGCAATATAAATTCAGAATTGCGATCGCCAACTCTTGTCGCGAACGAAAGCATGACCATCTTAGTTCTGCGATCTTTTTGGAGAAAAATTAACGATGTGGCGAGGGTTTCGTCAATTTTTGGCTGGTGAAAGTTTAATTTTAGATACTAGAGTCCCTTGGACTTACTTTTAAGTATACCTGAAAAATCCCAATTTTGCGTTGCTTATTGACACCATTCTCACTCGTGAAGTTATGTAAACTCCACGTATCTATTGGAATATTTAAAACAAACCGTCAAAAATTATTGAATTCAATTATCATCGTTCGCCAAATGACACCTCACTCAGAAGTCGATAAGGATGACCCGAACGAACAATTTTCGATGGCGACTACCAGCTTGTTTCCCTTATCGATAGCGAGCATGAATTTTTGACGGGGCGCGATCGCATCAAGAACGATAGTTGATTCTTTTGAGTTCCGATTCAATCGATGGTTGATAAGCTCGGATCCTTTGCTGAGTCCCCTAACTGGCTCCGAACTGCATTCAAATTATTGAGCGTGATTCCTTCAAAGGTACGATTGCCAACTTCCCGTGCGATGGCTAACGCTTGGTTGTGGTATTCCATGGCCTGGGAGTATTGTCTTCGATCGTAATAAAGCGAGCCTAAATTATTGAGAATCGTCAATTCCCCAGGTCGATCGCCAATATCTCGGCGAATCGCTAAAGCTTGGTGATAGTATTCCATCGCCTGGGAATACTGTCTTTGGTCTTGGTAAACCGATCCCAAATTGTTGAGAGTCACCCCTTCCCCAGGGCGATCGCCAACTTCTCGGCGAATCGCTAAAGCTTGGTAGTAGTATTCCATTGCTTGGGAATACTCTCTCAGGTCATCGTGAACCGATCCCAAGTTGTTGAGAGTCACCCCTTCCCCAGTGAGATCGCCAACTTCTTGGCGAATCGCTAAAGCTTGGTGGTAGTATTCCATTGCTTGGGAATACTCTCCCAGGTCATCGTAAATGACACCCAAATAGTTGAGAGTCACCCCTTCCCCAGGGCGATCGCCAACTTCTCGGCGAATTGCTAAAGCTTGGTGATAGTATTCCATCGCTTGGGAATACTCTCCCAGCTGGTAGTAAACCGATCCTAAATTGTTGAGAGTCGTACCTTCTCTAACTTGATGTCTCCATTTTCGATCGATAACAAGTTGCTGTTGAAGTTTATTGAGTGCAGCTTGGTATTCACCTTTGTTTTGGAGTTCTGATACTTCTGAGTAAAGTTGTCTTGCTTTTATCTGGATGCCGATCGGAATTCCTGCGATTCCCCAAGCCAATAGAGTACCCACGACCCATATATATCGATTCTCCATCCCCACTGTTCTCCTAGTTGCAATTGCGTTCTCATATTATGAGCTATTGCTACAGAGCTATGGGAATGGAGGACTGATGAAAGTTGGGTCACCATTTACTGCTCTAACGCCCGGTACGCGGCAAGTGACCATACAGCTTATTTGCCTCACCGATCGCGATCGTGAATTTTTACAGGGTTGCGAAGCTGGAGGCAAGACGGTGGGTGAGATTGTGGCGACGGTGGAGTTGGGGTTAGATGGGGTGCGATCGCTTCAAAAGCGGCAGTTAATTCTTTTGAGTTGTTAATGGCATTGCATCTGCTTCCCCCATCAGGGTAAATGCCGCCCAATTCGAGGGTTCCGGGTGAGTTTCTCGGGTGGAGAGCATCGCACCCCGCAGCGCAGTGGCTTTGTCAAGTCCTTGTTGTAAATTATCGTAAAATTCTGTCATTAACTCTGCCGTGGGTGCATCTGGAACTTGCCATAGAGACGCAACAACGCTATGTGCCCCTGCCGTCACCAGAGAACGGGATAATCCTACGACTCCATCTCCAGTAATGTCGCCCCGCCCGGTATCGCAGGCACTCAGCACCACCAACTCGGCTTTGAGATTCAGCTCGAAGATTTCTCCAGCAGCGAGGAAGCCATCTCCCCCGTAACCAGGAGTCAGGGCAATGCTGCTGTCGATCCCTTGCGCGTCATCAAGTAAGCCGTGAGTAGCTAGGTGGATGACAGAAGCAGTTTGCATTCGTTCGACGACAGTGGGTTCCGTTGCCGCACTGCCCAGGAGAGGTTCGGTTCCCAACATTTGGGCGATCGCTTTTGCTTCGGTTTCCGCGCCGGGAAGGGGACGTAATTGCACGGGTATATCGCTGATATTTTCTTGAAAGGAAGGCATGGTTGGATTTCCTACGACTAAAGCCTCTCCCCCAGAAGCATCTGCTACCCCATTCCCCGCCAGTTGCAATACCTGAATCGCCGGGGCGGTAAGGATGGTGTGTTTGTCGATGAGGTAGGTTCCGTCGGTATCTTGTAGGGCGGGGAAGGGAACGAGGAAGAGTGCGCCGTGGGGAACGAAAACCACTCGTTCTTCCGGGTTTTGGGGGAGGATATCGGCAATGGGTTCGATGAGAACTTGGTGGAGTTGCTGCAACCGGACAGTACGTTCTGAACTGCTGTCTGCCCAGACAACTTCGATGGCAGAACGATTGCGAACCCCCATGGAAAAACGGGTGGTATTGACGAGTTCTTCGAGATCGACATCAGCGAGGCTGACAGAATGGAAGGCGATGTTGCCCGTGGGAGAGATAACCCAGATGTAGAGTTCTCTTGCTATTCCATCATTTTCAATTACGGAATATTCGACGAAGGTGGCGTTCTGTTCTCTTGCAACTTGCCGGATATCGTCAAGTGTTGGAGGCGGCACAGTGGATCGGGTATCGTCGCTAAAACGCTGCCACAGAACATCGACAAATGCCCTAGCCCTTCCCCGTTCTGCCACCTCGAGGGCGATTTCGGTTTTGTTTTGGGCAATTAGGGCTTGTTGGAGACCTTGGTATGCAAACG
Organism: Zarconia sp.; assembly: GCF_057467645.1. Taxonomy (NCBI): domain Bacteria; kingdom Bacillati; phylum Cyanobacteriota; class Cyanophyceae; order Oscillatoriales; genus Zarconia; species Zarconia sp. Next base: position 26,548 of record NZ_JBRJXU010000183.1, on the reverse strand, counting down.
TATGAGTGTCGAAGAGCGAGATTTTATCAGTGTCGCTGAGTTCGGAAGAGCGCAGGGATTCCCACACCGCGATCGCTTCGAATAGCCATCGTTCGGCTTCAGCATGTTCTCTCAAGTGACCGTAGACGAATCCCAATCCCGAAAGAGTTGTACTTTCCCCAGTGCGATCGCCGATTTCCCGAGTAACGTCTAAGGCTTGCCGATAGTACTCTAGTGCTTGAGAGAAATTTCCCAGGTTCATGTAGGCTAAACCCAATCCAGAAAGATCCGCACCCTCCCCAGAGCGATCGCCAATTTCTCGGGCGATGACAAGAGCTTGTTGGTAGTATTCCAGTGCCTGGGTGCTCCGATCTATAAGAGTGTGAATTGTGCCCAAATCACTCAGAGTTCTGCCTTCAATAGAACGCTCGCCGATTTCTCGGACGATGGCTAAAGCTTGCTGGTAGTATTCTAGTGCCTGAGAGTAATTGCCCAGACGTAAGTAAACTCCCCCGATCGCCTTGAGAATCGTTCCTACTGCTGCCCGATAGCCAATGTCCCGAGCAATGGTTAACGCTTGCTGGTAGTATTCCAATGCTTGGCGCTCATTTCCCAGATATGAGTAAATTTCCCCCAAAGCCTTAAAAGCCACACTTTCTCCAGCCCGATCGCCAATTTCTCGGGCGATCTCGAGAGCTTGTTGGTGATTCTCCAACGCCAAGGGATAATTGCCCAGCTTCTTGTAAACGAACCCCAAATTATTGAGTGTAATTCCCACCCCCGCCCGATCGCCAATTTCTCGGATAACGGTTAAGGCTTGTTGATAGTACTCTAATGCTTGGGGATAATCTCCCCGTTGGAAATAAACGCTCCCAAAATTGTTAAGAGTCGTTCCTTCCCCCGAACGATTGCCGATTTCTCGGGCGATGGTTAAGGCTTGTTGATAGTACTCTAATGCTTGGGAATAATCTCCTAGGTTATTGTAAATAAGTCCCAAATTATTGAGAGTCATTCCAACCCTCGCCCGATTGCCAATTTCTCGGGCGATGGTTAAGGCTTGTTGGTAATACTCCAATGCTTGAGGATAATCCCCCAGACTTTCATACACTCCTCCCAAATTATTGAGAGTCGTTCCAACCCCCGTCCGATCGCCAACTTCCCGAACGATGGTTAAGGCTTGTTGGTAGTATTCCAATGCTTGAGGATAATTCCCCAGACTTGCGTAAAGGAGTCCCAAATTATTGAGCGTGATACCAACTCCGGACTGATGCCCGATTTCTTGCCGAATCGATAGCGCTTGCTCGAAATACTCTAATGCTGTTGGGTAGTCTCCCAAGTTGTGATGGATTAACCCCAAACTATTGAAAACCACCCCTTCTCCAAAACGATGTCCGGCTTCCCGGTGAATCGCTAATGCTTGTTGGTAGTACTCAAGTGCCTGGGGATAATCTCCTAAAGCGCTGTAAATTCCACCTAAATTACTCAGAGTCGTCCCTTCCATCAAAGGATTTTCGACTTCCTGGTGGATGGCTAATGCTTCTTGAGAGTATTCCAAGGCAAGTGAGTACCGTCCCAGTTCGCGCGAAACTTCACCGAGTCCCGTAAGCGTGACACCTTCAAAAAAGCGATCGCCGATTTGCCGGTAAATCGCTAATGCCTCGTACAGTTTCTCTCGTGCAGCTTGGAACTCACTTGCCTGGAGTAATTGAACGCCTTCTGACAACAATCGATAGGCTCGATCTTGACGATCTTCATTATTCTCCTGCGCTACAACTGGCAGTTCCAGATTGATGAGGAAGCTCAAATCTCCTCTATTCCCAGCGATCGGATTCGCCAACACTTCAGCCGGAACCATCCCCCACAGCCATAGTGCCGCCACCCACCCCTGCCAACCTTTCATCGCCTGTTTCCTTTTCATTACAGCTAGCATCTATCCCGACTCGCGAGTTATGTTCACATATTTCTGGGAATGAGGAACTTATGCAAGTTTTTCGAGAGTTAGCATTCGACGGACTGCCATTGTTGCCTCCAAACTCGATCGAACCCTAGTTTTTATGGCTAAATGCGATTTTGGTCGTTTTGTCAATACTTTGAAAAAGAAATTAAAAAACGAAATCGCCAACTTCTGTCACGAGCGAGAGCATTCCCATCGAACCTTTTATTTATTGATGACCCAAGATCGACGGTGTAGTGAAGATTTTATCGATTCTTGGATCGTGTTAATTGAGTTTTAGACACTAGAAGCCCTTGGGCGCACCTTTAAGTATACCCCAACAACCCATCCATTGCGTTGCTTATTGACACCATTCTCACCCCTAAACTTATGTAAACCCATCGAAAATCATAGAAAAATCAAAACATTTGATTCGTAAATTCCCCATCTTGCTTATCACCGATCGCCCCAGTATTTCCGATGGCAGCAGAATTCCCGGCCAAGTCAATTATCGGCAAAACTTGACCGTTTATCGCGCAAATATTCCCTCTCGAGAAGCCGGTAAAGTTCAATAAAATCAGACATTCTATGACATAGACCCGTTCTCCACCATCCCGGTCGAACAGTCAATTCGATCGCCCTTGGGGAAGATTTATTTTTTTTTAAGTATTGTTGCCGCTTCATGATAAGATGGCTTCTGGCTTGGGAAGTCCAAGCCACGCACCACGATGGGTTTGACCGCGTCCATCGACCCGAGCTAAATTCGGAAATTTCCGAATCGGCTTGTTAACCCCTGGCGTAAAACACTATGTTTCCTCCCGGCGATCGAACCGAATCTCAAACCCACTATCCGCGCTTTCGGCGATCGGATGCTGGGAATGTTCGGACACCCGCCGTTCGACCCTCTCGGAGATCCGAAACCGTTGTTGAAGCAGCAACGCCATCGGAACCTCCCTCACGGGAAACCTCTAGCGAGGAAATCGTTCGAGGACTCGAAGAATACGCCAAGCTCAAGCAAGAGCTGTACGGGATTACGCTGTTATTGACGGGATTAATCTTCGCGGCAGTGTGGATTTTCTACTCCCTCAATATTGCCTTGAACTACGCGATCGGGGCATTTTCGGGTCTGGTGTACCTGAGACTGTTAGCGAGAAACGTCGATCGTCTCGGGCCAGAAGATCCATCGGTGAGCAAAGCTCGATTTGCGGTATTCGTTGGCGCGATTATCTTCGCCACTCAACTCGAACAACTGCAAATTCTGCCGATCTTTCTGGGGTTTTTAACCTACAAAGTCACCCTAATCGTATACACGGTGCGCATTACGCTTTTACCAGAAGTTTTGACCTCTGGTGAGTCCCCGTCCTCAAGTACTGAGGAATCCTCCTAAATCGACAATGTTGGATGTTTTAAACACCTTTAACTTCCTCCCAATCGCCGAACTCGAAGTCGGCAACCATTTGTATTGGCATATTGGGAACCTGAAAATTCACGGACAGGTGTTTCTAGTTTCCTGGTTTGTCATCGCCCTCATCGTAGGTGCTTCGGTTCTGGCCACCAAGAACGCCCAGAGAGTCCCCACGGGTATCCAAAACTTTATGGAGTTCGCCCTGGAATTTCTGCGGGACTTGGCAAAAAGCCAACTCGGAGAGAAAGAATATCGACCTTGGCTACCGTTTGTTGGGACTTTATTCCTATTTATCTTCGTGTCTAACTGGTCCGGTGCGTTAATCCCTTGGGGGCTTATCGAGCTACCCGAAGGCGAACTTGCCGCCCCGACTAACGACATCAATACCACCGTAGCCCTCGCGTTGCTAACCTCGCTGGCGTATTTCTACGCCGGGTTTAGAAAGCGCGGTTTGGGATACTTCGCTAAGTATATCGAACCCACGCCGATTCTACTACCCATCGCGATTCTAGAAGACTTCACCAAACCCCTTTCCCTAAGTTTTCGTCTGTTCGGGAACATTTTGGCAGACGAACTAGTGGTCGCCGTTTTGGTGCTGCTGGTTCCCCTGTTCGTCCCGATTCCAGTGATGATGCTGGGTTTGTTCACCAGTGCCATTCAGGCTTTAGTGTTTGCCACCTTGGCGGCGGCATACATCCACGAAGCCCTTGAAGGTCACGGTGAAGAAGAGCACGATTGAGGACCGAAACCCTCGCCCTTGAGTTGCGGCGAAACACTCGCCACCGACCCAGCGAGAAACCTTATCGCGCCTTCGAGTTGTTCGATTCGTTCAGTTTTTGTTTAGTACTTAATACAGTAAGGAAAATACAGTCATGGATCCATTAGTTTCTGCTGCTTCCGTTTTAGCTGCTGCCCTCGCCGTTGGTTTGGCTGCAATCGGCCCTGGTATCGGTCAAGGTAATGCTTCGGGTCAAGCTGTTGAAGGGATTGCTCGTCAGCCGGAAGCAGAAGGAAAAATTCGCGGTACCCTATTGCTGACCCTAGCATTCATGGAATCGCTGACGATTTATGGCTTGGTTATCTCTCTGGTGTTGCTGTTTGCCAATCCATTCGCATAAAACATCCATTAGCGAGTTTGGGGTAATTGGTGCGTATCGATACCAGTTACCCTTCGTTTGCAAAGACCCAACTGACTGGCACAGCTTCTTTTTTAAATTCTTGTATTTCCGAGCAAAGCGATGTTTGATTTTGATGCCACTTTGCCTTTAATGGCAGTGCAGTTTTTAGTGTTAACGGCGATCTTGAATGCGGTGTTCTTCAAACCGCTCACCCAAGTTTTAGACGAGCGAGACGAGTACATCCGCAGTAACGATAAAGATGCCGCAGAACGTCTGGCAAAGACCGAAGAATTGGCCCGGCAATACGAGCAAGAGCTAGCGGATACGCGCAAAGAAGCTCAAGCGATCGTCATCGCCGCCCAAACCGAAGCCCAAGATATTTCCAATCAACGCATCGCCGAAGCTCAGAAGGAAGCTCAAGAAGCCCGCGAAGCCGCAGCCGCCGAAATTGCCCAAGAAAAAGAAGCGGCCATGCAGTCTTTGGAGCAGGAAGTCAGCGCGCTGAGTAACCAGATGCTCGCAAAACTATTGGGATAAGAACTCGCGCAAACCGAGGGATTGCTAAGGTTAATTTTTCGCGCAAAGAAAGCTTAAACCTAGCTCAAAAATCACAAAGGATATCAAGGCGAAAATGGAAACATTTTTGTGGCTAGCAACAGAAGAAAAAGGATTTGGATTCCATTTTGACTTGTTAGAATCCAACATCGTTAACCTAGCCATTATTATTAGCGTACTCGTCTATTTCGGGAAAGGGATTTTAAGCAAAACCCTTGGCGAACGACAGGCGAATATTGAAACGAGCATCAAAGACGTCGAGAATCGAGTTCAAGCGGCTAAAGTCGCCCTCTCCGAAGCTCAGCAAAAGTTAACCGAAGCCCAAGCAGAAGCCGGACGCATTCGATCGGACGCTCAAGAGCGAGCCAAAGCAGCTAAAGAAGCAATTCTGGCGCAATCGGAGCAAGAAATCGAACGCATGAAAGCGTCCGCAAGTCAAGAGCTAAGCTCCGATCGAGATCGAGCCATTGGCGAACTGCGGGCCCGGGTAACTGCCATGGCAATCGAAACCGCCGAAGCTCAGCTTAAAGAGCGCATGGATAGCTCCGCTCAAGAACGATCCATCGATCGCAGTATTGCATTGCTAGGAGGTCAGGGATGAAAAGCGGTGCCATGGGGGCGCAAATTGCCGACCCCTACGCCAAAGCCTTAATGTCGATCGCCGACGATCGCGACTTAGCCGATCGCATCGGTCGCGACGTGGCGATGTTACAGCAACTCCTGCAAGACTCTTCCGATCTTGCGGAGTTTTTAGACAATCCCATCGTCGCCCCCGACGATAAGAAAGCCGTTCTCCGCCGCGTTACCGAGTCGGAAGTCGACCCGATTACCCTCAACTTCGTGATGCTCCTCATCGATCGGGGACGGATTTTGTTCCTCGATGAAGTTTGCTCTCGGTATCGGGCGCTGTTACGCGAACGCAACCAGACAGTGCTCGCCGAAGTCACCTCGACGGTGGAATTGAGCGGTTCTCAACGGGATGCGATCGTCGATAAAGTCAAAAACCTCACCGGCGCGCGGGAAGTCGAAATCGAAACCAAAATCGACGCCGACATCATCGGTGGCGTGATTATCAAAGTTGGTTCCCAAGTTCTCGATGCCAGTCTGCGCGGACAACTGCGCCGCCTTGCCGTGAGCTTGAGCTAACACGCGAAGAACCCAAGTCCCGCTCTGGGCAGAGCTCAGGATAAAGAGCGTAAAGACAATCGTGATGGCAGCGGTCGGACCGGACGAAATTAGCGGCATTATCAAGCAGCAAATCGAGCAGTACGACGCCGAACTCAAAGTCACCAACGAACGATAAAGAACGAAGGACAAACATTATGGCAGCGATCAGACCAGACGAAATTAGCAGCATTATCAAGCAGCAGATCGAGCAGTACGACGCCGAACTCAAAGTCACCAACGTCGGAACCGTGCTGCAAGTTGGCGATGGCATCGCCCGCATCTACGGCCTGGAAAACGCCATGGCCGGCGAACTGCTCGAATTTGAAGATGGAACCATCGGTATTGCCCTCAACCTCGAAGAAGATAACGTCGGGGCCGTGCTGATGGGTGCCGGTAACGAAATCCAAGAAGGATCTTCGGTCACCGCTACCGGTAAAATCGCCCAGGTTCCCGTGGGAGATGCCACCATCGGTCGCGTCGTCGACGCGCTGGGTCGTCCCGTGGATGGTAAAGGGGACATCGACACCAGCGAAACCCGCCTCATCGAATCTCCCGCCCCCGGCATCATCGGACGGAAGTCCGTGTACGAACCCATGCAAACCGGGATTACCGCCATCGACGCGATGATTCCCATCGGTCGGGGTCAGCGGGAACTGATTATCGGCGATAGACAAACCGGTAAAACCGCCATCGCCGTCGATACGATCATCAACCAAAAAGACGAAGACGTGATTTGCGTCTACGTGGCCGTGGGTCAGAAAGCCTCCACCGTTGCCCAGGTCGTTCAAACCTTGGCAGATCGCGGCGCACTCGACTACACCATTATTGTTGCCGCCAACGCCAGCGACCCAGCCACCCTGCAATACCTCGCCCCTTACACCGGTGCTGCTTTAGCCGAGTACTTCATGTACAAGGGCAAAGCCACCCTGGTGGTCTATGACGATCTTTCCAAGCAAGCCCAGGCATACCGTCAAATGTCCTTGCTGCTACGTCGTCCCCCCGGTCGGGAAGCTTATCCCGGAGACGTGTTCTACCTCCACTCTCGCTTGTTGGAGCGGGCCGCCAAACTGAGTCCCGAACTCGGCGAAGGTAGCATGACCGCCCTGCCGATTATCGAAACCCAAGCCGGTGACGTGTCCGCGTACATCCCCACCAACGTGATTTCGATTACCGACGGGCAAATCTTCCTCTCCTCCGACCTGTTCAACGCCGGTCAGCGTCCCGCCGTGAACCCCGGTATTTCCGTGTCGCGAGTGGGTTCTGCCGCCCAAACCAAAGCCATTAAGAAGGTGGCCGGTAAGATTAAGCTCGAACTGGCCCAGTTCGACGAACTCGAAGCGTTCTCTCAGTTCGCCTCCGATCTCGACGAAGCCACCCGGAACCAACTCTCTCGGGGTCAGCGCCTGCGGGAAATCCTCAAGCAGCCCCAAAACTCGCCCCTGCCCCTCAACGAGCAAGTGGCGATCGTCTACGCCGGCATTAACGGCTACCTCGACGACGTCCCCCTCGAGAAAGTGACCGACTTCAACGCCGGATTGCGAGAGTACCTGCGCACCAGCAAGCCGAAGTTCGGCGAGATTATTCAATCCGGAAAAGTGCTCACCGAAGAAGCGGATGCATTGCTCAAAGAAGGCATTAGCGAATTCAAACAAACCTTCCTGGTTTCTAGCTAAATGCTGACAGATTGAGAATGGAGAATTAGCAATTTAACAGCGATCTTCATTCTCAATTGCTAATTTTAATTCGATCGTTCATCGTTCTTCGTCATGGCCAATCTCAAAGCAATTCGCGATCGCATTAAGTCGGTCAAAAATACCAAAAAAATTACCGAAGCGATGCGTCTGGTGGCCGCTGCCCGAGTCCGTCGCGCCCAAGAACAGGTACTCGCCACTCGCCCCTTTGCCGACGCCCTCGCCCAAGTTCTTCACGGCTTGCAATCTCGCCTGCAATTTGAAGCCCTAGACTTGCCCCTACTCGAACAGCGGGAAGTCAAAACCACCGGACTGCTCGTTATCTCCGGAGACCGGGGACTCTGCGGCGGTTACAATACCAATATTCTCAAAAAAGCAGAAACCCGCGCTCGGGAACTCACCGCAGAAGGTATCGATTATAAGTACGTTCTGGTCGGTCGCAAAGCCACCCAGTATTTCAACCGTCGCAACGCCCCGGTTGTGGAAAGTTTCGTGGATAACGAACAAATTCCCACCGCCAACGAAAGCGCGCAAGTTGCCGACATCCTCCTGTCGCTGTTCCTTTCTGGGGAAGTCGATCGGGTCGAACTCATCTACACCAAGTTCGTCTCCCTGGTCAGTTCTCGTCCCGTCATCCAAACTCTTCTCCCCTTGACACCTCAAGGATTAGAGACCCAGGATGATGAAGTCTTCCGACTCACCAGTAAAGGTGGAGAGTTTAAAGTGGAACGGGAAAAGGTGTCTTCTCCCCTGGAAGACCTACCCCGCGACATGATTTTCGAGCAAGACCCCGCTCAGATTTTGGATGCCTTGCTGCCGCTGTACGTGAACAATCAAGTGTTGCGGGCCTGGCAAGAATCCGCTGCCAGCGAACTGGCTGCCCGGATGACCGCCATGAATAACGCCAGCGACAACGCCAGCGAACTCATCGGTTCCTTAACCTTGGTCTATAATAAAGCTCGTCAGGCTTCAATTACCCAAGAAATTTTGGAAGTGGTTGGCGGTGCGGAAGCACTTGCGGGCTAAGCCCAGCCTTGACTATTTATCCTTTTTGTGCAAGCGCTCGATTTCGATCGGGCGTTTTTTCGCGTAATGGGGAATTCGGAATTCCGAATTCCGAATTCGGAAATGGGGGAAAGTTTAGCGCTCGTTGCCCCCGATGCCCCCGATGCCCCCTTCTCGCGATACCATCGATCTTGAACCGGACTTCCTCGTAGGTATCCATGGCGATCGTCTCCTCTCAAAAATCCTCCCCCGAACCCCAGCGCCCGCGCGACGAGTCGCCACTGCCGAAGAACGTCGATTCTCTGTTGGAACAAGAAGCCACTCCAGAAGAACGCCGAGAGTTTCAGCACGATGAGAAACTGCGCCCCCAGCGCCTCGATACCTACATCGGGCAAAAAGACCTCAAAGCCGTCCTGGAAATCGCCATCCAAGCAGCCCGATCGCGCCAAGAAGCCCTCGATCACCTGCTTTTGTACGGACCTCCCGGTTTGGGTAAAACCACCATGGCTTTGATTCTGGCGACAGAGATGGAAGTCGGCTGCAAAATCACGACGGCTCCCTCCCTGGAACGACCGCGCGATATCGTCGGCTTGCTGGTAAGTTTGAAACCGGGGGACGTTCTATTCGTCGATGAAATCCACCGCCTCAGTCGGATGACTGAAGAACTACTCTATCCCGCGATGGAAGACTTTCGCCTGGATATCACCATCGGCAAAGGCTCGAGTGCCAAAACCCGCAGTATCCCCCTGCAACCCTTTACCCTGGTGGGGGCCACTACCCGCGTTGGCGCGCTGACCTCTCCTTTGCGCGATCGCTTCGGTTTGATTCAACGACTGCGCTTTTACGAAGTGGACGAACTGACGCAAATCATCCAGCGCACGGCGGAGATTCTCCAAACTCCCCTGAGTGAAGAAGGAGCCACGGAAATCGCCCGCAGGTCGCGAGGAACACCGCGCATTGCCAACCGATTGTTGAAGCGGGTGCGGGATTTTGCCCAGGTTCGTGCCTCTGGTTCCATTGAATTGCAAGTGGCCATCGATGCTTTAGATTTATTTGAAGTCGATCCCATGGGATTGGATTGGACCGATCGCCGTTTGCTGGGGGCGATTATCGAACAGTTCAACGGCGGCCCGGTGGGGTTAGAAACGATCGCCGCATCCACTGGGGAAGATACCCAAACCATCGAAGAAGTTTACGAACCCTACTTATTGCAAATCGGCTATCTCAACCGTACCCATCGCGGACGAGTGGCGACCCGCGCGGCGTGGGAACATCTGGGTTACGAACCGCCTCAAGAGCAACTGTCGATTTGGGGAAAGTGATGGGGAGAATGCAAAGTTAAAAATTCAAAATTCAAAATTTAAACTCCTAATTTTCCATTTCCCAGGGATTATAGCGAAGAAAGCGCGAACTGCTATAAATACGAACTCGATCGTCCTGGAAACTGTTTGTTGCGATCTTTATGAACGCGCTCGAGACTGGAAATTGGAGTTGAAAACTGGCGTATCAAAGCTGAAGTGGCAGAAGCTTTGGCGCGATCGAGCCATTGAAACGAGTCGGCTCTCAAATCGAATCAATTACAGCAGATGTGGTGAAGATGCGGCAATCGAGAAACGTGGTAGAGACACCCTGAGGATGTTACCTTGAAGAAGAAGATTTAATCACCATCCACCGACCGGTTTGTGGATCGCGATAGGCTGTAAAAGGATTTTGGCGTAGGGGCTTTTCTTGGATGGGGGGCTGTTTTATCGTTTGAGACATAGTAAAGGACTCCAGACTACACTCTAGTTCAACATATTATGCGTTACGCTTATTTTAGACAAGATGGGTCTGGATCTACGTGATGAAGAGTCCTTAGGGATGCGATCGCGATCGCTATTTACCTGAGATCTCGATCGCTTTTTCTCGATTTTAGGCGATCGAGGGTTGTTTCAGATGAATATAAAGAAAGTGCGATCGACAGCTTAAAAGGCGATCGAGTCGAGCGCAGTTATATCTTTTCTTTAACTGACCTAACTTGGTATTTTCAGGGAATTTCAAGACAAGTCTAGATCGAAATAATTCCCCGAAATCCAGACAATTCGCTCTGCCGCGCGACCATCTCCAAACGGATTAATAGCCGTCGCCATGGTTTGATACGTTTGTGCGTCGTTCAACAGGGCGCTGGCTTCCGTCAAAATGCGATCGGGATTCGTTCCGACCAATTTAGCCGTTCCCGCCTCGATCGCCTCTGGACGTTCGGTGGTTTCTCGCAACACCAACACCGGTTTGCCCAAAGCCGGGGCTTCCTCCTGCAATCCCCCCGAATCCGTCAGTAACAGGTAACACCGCCCGATCGCCCCCACCAGTTTGGCATAATCGAGGGGTTCGGTTAAGAAAACGCGCGGATGGTTGCCCAACCATTTCTGCAACGGTTCCCGAACGGTGGGATTGCGATGCAGAGGCAGCAGCAGGGCGGTATCGGGAAACTTCTCGAGAACCTGCAAGAATCCCCGCGCGATGCCCTCTAAGGGTTCGCCCCAGTTTTCCCGACGATGCACCGTTGCCAGCAATACCCGATATTTCCCCCAGTCCAACCCCGCGACGTCACATTCGGGATTCCGGTCTGCAACTGAAAGGAGGGCATCAATAACGGTATTGCCCGTTTGGTGAATCTCTCCAACGACCCCCGAACCCTTGAGGTTCTCCACGGCACGGGCGGTGGGGGCAAAGTGGAGTTGGGCGAGTTGGGAAATCAGCCGACGATTGACTTCTTCGGGATAGGGATCGAAGAGGTTATCCGTGCGCAATCCCGCCTCGACGTGACCGATAGGTATCTTTTGGTAAAAGGCGGCCAACGCTGCGGCAAACGCGGTGGTGGTATCCCCCTGGACGATAACCAACTGCGGTTGGAGTTGGCCGAAAAGTTCCTCTAACCCCCCCAGGCTGCGGCAGGTAATGTCCGTGAGGGTTTGCCCGTGTTGCATGATTGCCAAATCTCGGGTGGCCTGCAAATCGAACAGTTCCATCACCTGGGCGACCATTTCCCGATGCTGTCCGGTGAGGATGACGTGGGTTTCAAAGGCTTGGGAATGCTGAAACTGGCGAATGACCGGGGCGAGTTTAATCGCTTCGGGACGAGTACCGAGGGTGATGCAAACTCGAAGGGGAGGGGTAGGCATGAGACGGGTTTGGAGAGAATTCCTTATTTATCCTATAGCCTCGGGAGAAGGATTTTTGATTGGCGATCGATTTGTCGGGTGGGCAGTTTTTCTTGCGGAGGTGGCACTTTTACATTCGCGATCGGCGAACCGTTCGATCGCGAATGTATTTTGACCTCGATCGAAAAGTGCTACAAAAAAATACGATTTGGATGAAAATCACTTTGTATTAGCGGTGAAAGAATATGATTTTTATAAAAAAAAGTAATTCAACAGAGTCATTCGAGCGTGAATAGTAAACTTACCCTTCTTAAAAACGTTGGTCTATTTATATTAAGAGCAACTGTAATCTACATTCTTTTTCATGTAGTAATAGTATCATTTTTGATATTGACAATTGGAAGACAGGTTGAATGCCGGCAAGAATATATGTTACGTCCAGAAGTCTATCAATCGGTAGCTCGAACGCTAGCCCGTTACTCCCAGTCCGATCCAAAATTGTTCCCACATAGACTAAGTCATAGATGGTTGCCAGCCGAGTTACATCGCATGGGTGGAACAATCTATGAGTTTAACTCTAGGGGTTCGTATATTACAATCGGAAGTGGTTTACACAATTATGGTTTTGATTTGGAATTAGATACACAAGCCTCTAACTCAGCTACAAAAATCTGGAACTTTTATTTCTATGACGAGTTTGATGGGACTAGACTGTTAGAAACCTTCTCTTTGCCAGCCAATGAAACAATTTCCGAAGCCGAACTCTCCGCTGGCTTACTTGCTGACGAGCGTGACTCAAGCCGCGAATATATCTGTCAATAGTTTTAGTTAGATATAAGGTCGAACGCCACTCGATATTATCGGTTTATTTCTCATGATTAAGCAGATCGGAAAGATATTAATCTATTCGTCATCTTTTAATGTCTATAAACCTAACCTCGATCGAACTTCATGAAAACACGGATCGTAAAATCTCGAAAAATTTGTACAATTTTGTCGTGTCCTCTTCCGGCAGCGTGCATCATCGCAGTGCTACCATGACGATCTTGTATATTAATATCTGCACCCGCCTCTAGTAACTTATTTACACTACAAGTATTTCCACTTTTTGCGGCTTTCATTAATGCCGTCTCGCCACTCATATCTTTCTCATCGAGATTCGCTCCCGCTTCAATTAGTGCATCCACAATTTGGCAAGCTTTCCGATCGATGCGACTCGATTCGCGGATAGCCGATATCAATGCGGTCTCCCCATTCTTATCTTGTACATTTAAATCGACGTTTGATTCAATTAAAAATCGAACGGATTCAATATTGTGATATTCACTGGATTTGATTAAAGGCGTTTGACTATTTAAGTCTCTAATATTTAAGTTTGCATTAAATTTGTCATAGAGTTTTAAATTAAATACGTTGTTCACTAAAGCATCTTTAACGATAGGGGGTCTAACTTTCATTCCTAATGACACTCTAAAAATCGTTAAGATAGTTACCAAAAATAGTAAATAATAATTTAAATATATTTTCGCTCGTCCACCAATTTTAAGATAAGACATCAATAACCAGATCCCGATTCCGAGAATTCCTCCAATAGAAGCTCCCACGAGAAAGAGAAAAATATTATCGGTTATTAAATGTCCGTCAAAATATCTACCTCGTTTAATGAGGTTGAGAAGATTCGAGCAGGTCAAGCGCTGCACGCCAATTATTGCACTCAAGAAAAAAGAGAGCGTTGGGCTAGACTTAATATTTTTCTTCATTAAGATTTACATTCTCTCGAAAATCTCGAGATTTTCCTTCGGATGCAAGCCAAATCTCGATCGTGCCAATTTGGCAACACGAAACTCATTCCTCGTGATTCAATTTGAATTCAACCCACTTAATATACTTATTCTCTCCTCTCCCTTATGAAAACTTTTGCAAATCTCCTTTATCCCTACTCGATCGAGAAATTTTTCGCGGAAAACTGGACTCAGCGAGGGGTTCTGATTCCCGGAGAAAAACCCGATCGATTCGATTCTTTTTTCTCCTGGCAACAGCTGAACGACCTCCTCAACTTCCACCAACTGCAACATCCATCTATTCGATTTTCCATCAAAGGGCAAAGGCTACCTGCATGCGATCCCAAGCACTGGATTAAGTACTGCAAGCAAGGGGCAACCCTCGTCATCGACCACGTTCACGATCGCGTTCCCGTCCTCACAGACTGGGTTTGGGCACTGCAAGAAGAAATCGGGCAAAATACCGCCCATCTCAACCTCTACTGTTCCTGGCCGGGGACGCAGGGATTTAAAAACCACTTTGACACCCACGAAGTCTTCATTGTGCAAATCGACGGCACGAAAGAGTGGTTTGTCTTCGACGAGACGATGAAATACCCGGTGCGCAAGGATAACGGACCCGAACACCGACCCCCTGAAAGTCCGCCTTATATCCATGAGGTTCTCCAGCCGGGAGACGTACTCTACATCCCGCGCGGACACTGGCACTATGCCGTCGCGCAAGATTCTCCCTCCTTGCACCTCACCTTGGGAATATGCTGCCTCACGGGGGGAAACATGCTCGATTGGCTGATTGGGGAGTTGAAAGAGGAAGAAGCGTGGCGGCAAAATTTACCCTTGATGCCCGATGGTAACATCGAACCTCTCGAACGGAGCGTGCAAAGCTTGTTGGAACGCCTCAAAGCCAGTCTCGATCGCGATCGACTCGCCCTCCAGTACAGCCTGCGCCACGCCACGAGTAACCCCCGCGCGCCGGAAATTTCCCTGCCGGGTCAGTTGGGATTTGGGGTTTTCGATCGCGGCATGGAGACTCGCTTCCGCCACACGAAATTCCAAACCCTGAAACTCGAACCCCTACCGGAATCCGGCTATCAAATTTTAACCAACGGCAAAAAGATTACTTTTAAAGGGACCAATCCCGAACTCGTCGATAATCTCTTGGATAATCTGTTGAATTGCGAAGCATTTACCGTGGGAGATGCGGCGCAATGGTTGCCGGACTTCGACTTAGAAACGCAAATTTTGCCCATCTTATCGGGATTGGTGAAAGAAGGAATGATTTTAGTGGATTAACGTTAGTTCGGGATAAGACAGTTTCTGGTGAAGGTGGGGTGTGGGTTGTAGGGGTGTTAGCGTCAGCCATGCCGACAGGCTAGACGGCCGTTGACCCCTACGAATGGTTCATCAATAAGTTCGCTCAAATACACAGATAATAAATTATCTAAAACATATTTTTTGTCGGCCTCGCTCAATAAAAGATCGAATTTATGGCCCGAGGTTGTGGCAATTTTATCGCTGACCGTTCTTCCCGAAGCTTGACGGGTTAAATTAGCTGCAACTCGGTGATAATCCCGCATCATCTTTTCTTCAAACTCAATCCCGATAAAATCACAAAGTCTGAGCAGCGATGTGCTTGAGTTTTCGACTAATGATTCGTAGCCGATCGCAATATGGTTGGGCTTGTGAATATTTTTCTGGGTCATTTCGATCGCCTGATTCCACCGGTAAATACACCAATCTAGCGGCCACTCTCCCCCCCACCATTCCGGATGTTTGCGGGTGACTTCATACAAGGAAGCAATAACATCGGTTCCCTGGCGAACAAGATGGATGAATTTGGCACCGCGAACGTATTTTTCGATGTCGTCAATATGATTGATATGTTCGGGAGTTTTTTCGAGCAAGATTGTCTTCCCTGCTTCTCGTTTGAGTCCGTGTAAAATCTGCATGAATTGACGAGTATACAGACTCCGAACGGGAAGTTTAGACAAATGCGATAATAGTTCCGGACGATGCAATTCGTCGGCGAAAAAGGCTTTCATGCGCGGAGACAAGCGGCGAGAAACGAGTCCGTATTGATATCGCCGGGGTTGGTCTTCGAATTCGGGAACGAGGTATTGAAAAAACTTTGATTCGGGAGGCGAATAAATTTGAGAATGCGCTGCTAATAAGCTTTGTAAAAATGTCGTTCCCGATCGAGGACATCCCACTAAAAAAATTGTATTTTGACGGCGATGTGGTATCATATAAATATTAAAATGGAAAAATGTGCTAACTAAAAAAGCGCGACGTTTACTAGTAAGAATTCAAGACTAATAAATTTAGATCCCCCCTAACCCCCCTTCAAAAGGGGGGAACTCGAAAAAGTCCCGAACAAATAAACTGCGAAGCATCCTCTGGCTTCCCCCTTTTGAAGGGGAACGGGAGTGGGACCTATTCAAGCGACTAACTCCTGACGTTCGACAAACTCGCGTTTTAAAATAGAGATAGCGTTCCCGAGCCACGTCAATATGCCGCTTATCTCTGTGGTGCTTCCAGTATACAACGGTGAAAAAACGGTTCGCGAGACGATCGATTCCGTTTTAAACCAAAGCTTTTGTGACTTTGAACTGCTGGCGATCGACGACGGTTCGACAGATCGAACTTCAGAAATCCTAGCCAGTATTTCCGACTCCAGATTAAAGGTTTTTACCTATCCTAACGCCGGACTGGCTGCGAGTCGAAATCGAGGTATCGATCGCGCGACGGGGGAGTATCTCGCCTTCATCGATGCCGATGATTTATGGACGGAAACAAAACTGGAAAAACAACTCGAGGCATTGCAAGAAAACCCTGAAGCTGCCGTTGCCTATAGCTGGACGAATTGTATTGATGAATGGGGGAACTTTTTACGTCCGGGAAGTCATCAAACCTATAACGGTAATGTGTTCGATCGCCTTTTACTATGTAACATTCTCGAACACGGTTCTAACCCCCTAGTTCGTCGAGAGGCGATCGAAACCGTTGGCAAATATGACGAGTCACTCCCCGCCGCGCAAGATTGGGATTTTTACTTGCGATTGGCCGCAAAATACGAATTTGTTTGCGTCCGAGAAGCGCAAATTTTGTATCGGCTTTCCTTTAATTCCATGTCCACCGATTTATCGCAATTGGAAGCGGCATCGGTAGCGGTCGTTTCTCGCGCCTTCGATAACGCGCCAGCCTCCCTAGAGTCCCTCAAACCCCACAGCCTCGCCAACCTCTACAAATACTATACCTATCGCAGCCTCGAGTACCCCCGCCGGCGGCGACAAGGGATTTCAGCGATCGGTTTTTTCTTGCAACTTCTGCGCTACGATCCGGGGTTTATCCGCCAAAAAAGAACTGCTATAACAGTAATGTTGAAAAGTTTCGCCTTAGTTCTTCTGCCGCTCAAGCTTGCAAAGCTAGCCTTCGAACAACTCGATCGAATCTCGCCACCGTACAGCCTGCTGGTCAGCATTCGACTCGATCCGCCTTCACCGTAAGGGAAATTTTATAGCAAAGTCATGCCTACTGTTTCTGTCATTCTACCGGTTTATAATGGCGAAAAGACAATTCGAGCGACCCTGGAATCGGTACTCAATCAAACCTTTACCGACTTTGAACTCCTCATTATCAATGATGGTTCGATCGATGGTACCGTAGAGGCGATCGAATCCTTCGACGATTCTCGCATTCAAGTCTTCTCCTATGCCAATGCCGGCTTATCGGCGAGTCGCAATCGAGGCATTTCCCGCGCCACGGGGGAATATCTCGCCTTCATCGATGCCGATGATTTGTGGACGGCAGACAAACTCGAAGCGCAGTTTCAGGCTTTGCAAGACAACCCCGAAGCTGCCGTTGCCTATAGCTGGACGGATTATATAAACGAAGCAGGGGAATACATCTATTCCGGTAGCCACCTCACCGTCAATGGCGATGCCTTACCGCATTTACTTTTGCTTTGCTTCCTCGAAAATGGGTCAAATCCCCTGATTCGCCGGGACGCACTTTTAGAGGTGGGAAACTTCGACGAAACCCTGCCAGCCGCAGAAGATTGGGATATGTATTTCCGGTTGGCGGCGAAATATCAATTTGCCTGCGTTCCCCGTCCGCAAATTTTGTATCGCGTTACCGCCAGTTCCATGTCGGCGGATATTTTGCAGCAGGAAGCCGCTTGCTTGAAAGTTCTCGATCGCGCCTTCGATCGCGCACCGCAGGAGTTGCAATACCTGCAAAAACCCAGCTACGCCAACTTATACAAGTATCTTACCCCCAAAGCGCTCCAAGAGCCGATCGAACCCGATCGCGCGCGAACCGCCGGACGATTCATCAGCAAAATTATCGAAAACGACCCCAATTTTCGCGTCCGAACGGATTTACTCTCCTCCGCCTTACTCGTCAGTGCAACTTCGGCGTTACTCGAACCATCGGTAGCCAACATTTTACCGGAAACGTTCAAACCGACCTGTCCGGTGAAACGGTTTCTCGACGAAACTCGCATCGACCCCTATCCCACCATTTCCGTTATTTTACCGGTCTATAACGGCGCGAAAACCATTCGGGAAACCATCGAATCCGTCCTCGATCAATATTTCAGCGACTTCGAACTCATTATTATCGACGATGGTTCCGAAGATGATACTTTAGACGTCATTTCTAGCATTCGAGACTATCGAATTAAAGTCTTTTCTCAACCCCATGCCGGTCAAAGTGCCAGCCGTAATTTTGGTGTTACCAAAGCGGGGGGAGACTACATCGCTTTTATCGATGCCGACGATTTGTGGACGCGGGAGAAGCTTTCCCAGCAATTGCGAGTGTTGCAAGAAAATCCAGACGTTCCCGTAGCTTATAGCTGGGTCGATTATATTGATGAACGCGGAGAAGTTCTTCATACCGGAAGCCACAGCAATATAGAAGAAGATATATACTCCTACCTGATACTGGAAAACTTTCTCGAAAGTGCGTCTAATCCCCTCTTTCGCCGCCAAGCCTTTCTCGATATGGGTGGATTTGACGAAGACTTGAACGCCGCAGAAGATTGGGATTTGGCATTGCGATTTGCCAAAGACTCTCAATTTATTGGTATCCCAGAAGTTCAGGTGATGTGTCGCATCACCCCCGACGCATTACTGTCCAATATCGCTCCCCTAGAGTCGTCATTTATTACCGTCCTCGATCGCGCTTTCGATCGAGTTCCCGAACTCGCACACTTAAAGCCGCAAGGGTTGGGAAACCTCTACCGCAGCCTATCCGCACGCGCCTTGCGTCCGCCACTTACCCCGTCCAACTGTCAAGCAACCGTTAAGTTTTTAGGCAAAATTATCACCTGCGATCCCTCCCACATTCACGCCAAAGAAACAATTTCCTCTTTATGGTTTAATAGCGCCACCTTTGCCTTACTTCCCACAAATTCTTCGATCGAAAAACTGCAAAGCGAACTCAAATGGGTATTCGATCCAGCGGAGTTACTCGAATACAATCGTCCCCGTCCGTTTCCGACGATTTCTGTCATTATCCCCGTCTACAACGGTGCGGATATGATTGTCGAAACCATCGAATCGATTCTCAACCAAACCGTTACCGACTTTGAAATTATCGTCATCGATGATGGTTCTACCGATAATACCGTTGATGTGGTGAAAAGCATCGGCGATTACCGGCTCAAAATCTTCTCCTACGCCAATGCCGGACAGGGAGAAAGCCGCAATCGGGGAATCGATCGCGCCACGGGAGAGTATCTCGCCTTTATCGATGCCGATGATTTATGGACGGAAGATAAACTCGAAAAACAACTTGAAGCGCTCAAAGAAAATCCCTATGCGGGAGTTGCTTATAGTTGGGTCAATTATATCGATGAATCGAGTAAATTTCTCCGTAAGGGAGGACGAATTGAGGTTAACGGCGATGCCTACGGACATTTGCTCCTCACCGACTTTTTAGAAAATGGTTCCAACCCCCTCGTTCGCCGGGAAGCTTTTGACGAGGTGGGGAATTTCGATCGAGATTTACCCCCTGCAGAAGATTGGGATATGTGGTTGCGCTTGGCAGCAAAATACGATTTTGTCTGCGTTCGGGAAGCACAAATTTTGTACCGGATGACATCCACCTCGCAATCGACAAACGTGGTACGTTTAGAGCGATCGTGCCGTCGAGTTCTCGATCGCGCTTTTGCGGTGGAAAAAGCCGAGTCTCTGCAATATCTCAAATCCCAAAGTTTGGCGAATTTATACCAATATTTAACCTACAAAGCACTGGAAAACTTGCAAGATCCAGAACGAGCGAAAGTTGCCACTCGCTTCTTCTGGACGATCGTCCAAAACGATCGAGGATTCTTGCGCCAGCGGCGGATTTCGTTGATGGTGATTCTCAAAAGTTATACTGTTGCCTTTCTTCCCGAATCGATGGCTGCAGCCTTACGTCCCCGCATCGATCGCATTTCCTATCTGACGGATTTATTCATCCGCATTCGTCCGGTGCCGTTTTAATAGATGTGTAAGCTTTCAGCGATACTCCGAAGGAGTCGCTTAGCGAACGGCTGTCAGCAGTCAGCTTTAAACAAGCCTAAATAGCGGCAATTTCAAATGAGTGCTGACATCTTCAAAATGCGATCGCCGAACGCTGACAACTGAATGCTTATATAGATGTTGGTAAACCCAGCCATCGAGATTACGAAAAATTTCAGGCAAACTCATCTATCGATAGGAGCAAAATTCGTGCCACAGATTTCCGTGATTATCCCGGCTTACAACGCCGAAACCACCATTTGCGAAACCATCGAATCGGTGATTGCGCAAACCCACACCGACTGGGAACTGATTGTCATCGACGACGGTTCTACCGATAACACCCTCAAAGTTCTCGAACAAATCGACGAACCGCGTATGAAGGTGTTTTCCTTCGAGAATGCTGGGGTTGCCGCCAACCGGAATCGAGGAATCGATCGCGCTACGGGGGAATACATCTCCTTCCTCGACTCTGACGATTTGTGGACGCCAGAAAAACTCGAAGCGCAACTAGCGGCCCTCAATGCCAATCCCAAGGCTGCCGTTGCCTATAGCTGGACGAACTACATCGACGAATCCGGTAACGTGTTGGGTGCTTGCGCGCATGCAGACTTGAAAGGGGATGTGTATCAAATCCTGCTACTCGCCGACTTTATCGGCAGCGGTTCCAATCCCCTCATCAAAACTGAGGCACTGCGAGAGGTGGGACAGTTCAACCCCTACGTCGTTCCCACGGAAGATTGGGATATGTGGCTGCGGCTGGCCAGAAAATACGAATACGCCGTGGTGCCGTCGGTGCAGATTTTGTATCGGCAACTAGTAGGTTCGGGTTCCCATAATATGTCCGTCATGGAAGTCGCCAGTAGCCGAACCCTGAATTTAGCGTTTAAAGATATGCCGGAGTCGCTGCGATACCTCGAACCCTTCTGCTGGGGAAACCGCTATAAGTGTTTTGCTTGGAAAGCGTTTGAGGGAAACCCCGAACGGCAGCGCGCGATGATGGGAGTAAAATTTCTCTGGCGCGCCATCGGATACGATCGCAACCTCTGGAAGCAGCGCGCCACCTGGAAAATGTGGCTGAAAGCCGTTCTGGCACTATTGCTGCCGAGTTCGATTACCGCACCCCTGTTTGCGAAAATGGGTCGGTATGCCAATGTCGATGGCGTTCTCCAAACCCTGCAGTACCCCGTCCGCAGTTAAGACGAACGCACGGACTCTTTTTCGCAATTTTGACCCGCAATCTCAGCCGATCGAACTATGACTTCTGCCAACCCCGTTTCCGGCCTCCCCGACCCGTTCAAGCAAGAACTGAAAAAGATTTGGATTTGGGTCAACAGCCACACCGCTCGTTGGGTTCTTCTCTACTATCAAATTGCATTTCGATCGCGCTCGAACCGAGATCTGTTATATCAAAAACTTGGAGATCGCTTTTGCCAGCAAAAACAATTTACCGCCGCGATCGCTGCGTTACAAAAATCGGCGCACTTTAATCCCAATTGTTTTGAAACCTATAAAAAACTTGGAAATACATTCGCTCAAATCGACCTGACCCATGAGGCAATTTCCGCCTACAAGCGAGCTGTGGAAATCAAACCCAATGGATGGGGCGTTTATCTAAAACTTGCTCATTTACTGGCTTTGGACGGAAAGTGGGAGGAATCTTTAGGAGCTTATCTTAAGGTTTCGCAACTTCAAACAAATGGAGGTTTGAGCGAAAGTCAAGAAGAGTTAGAAAAAATTTACGCAAAATTGCAACAGCAACCCGATGACTTTTCCCCTTACTATAAATTCGGAACGTTTTTAACCCGAATGGAACAGTGGGAATCCGCGGCAAATGCGTATTTAAAAGCCCTAGAACTCAACCCGCTGCATCGGTGGTGGCATTACTCAAATCTGTGGGATTTATTGTCTGAAGTCGATAAACTTGACGATGCGGCTCGAATTTATCGTTCTAAACTTGAGAATAGTCCCAAACCCGTGTTAGCTCGCGTCAATTTCGGAGAAATTTTAACCCGACAAGGGAAGATTGAAGAGGCGATCGAATCTTATCAAGTTGCCAGTTACAATCAAACGGTTCGGTTTTACCCGAACTCGCCGAAAGAGAGTTGGAATTCCGAGAAAATTTGTGCCCCTCAATTTGCAGTCATCGGTACTCAAAAAGGTGGAACAACCTCTCTCTATTATTATATGACCCAACATCCCCAAGTTTTAACGCCGATTAAAAAAGAAATTCATTTTTGGTCGAGTTATTTCGAGTTGGGTTTAGATTGGTATCTCTCTCATTTTCCTCCCACCTCTTCCGAGAATAATTTTCTATCAGGGGAAGCGAGTACCAACTATTTTGATTTCGACTGCGTTCCCGATCGAATGTATCGGTTTTTGCCGCAAACAAAACTGATTATTCTCTTACGAAATCCCGTCGATCGCGCGATTTCTCATTATTACCATTCCGTGCGAGAAGGTTGGGAACATCGCTCTTTTGAAGAAGCCATCGAACGGCAGATGAAAAAATTCGATCGCGATGGCGATCCCTGGAACCAACAAGGCAACTACCTCACGCGCGGCATGTACGTAACCTTTATTAAAAAGTGGATGGAGGTCTTTCCCGCCAACCAGCTTTTAATTCTCAACAGTCAAGACTTTTATAAAAATCCCGGCAACACGCTGACTCAGGTGTTTGAGTTTTTAGACCTTCCCGATCGAAACGTTCAAGATTCTAAAAAGTACAATGCCGGTTCTTATGCTTCCGTCAATCCGTCGGTGTATCAACAGTTAAGGGATTACTACCAACCTTACAACCTGGAGTTGGAAGACTATTTAGGGATGAACTTTAATTGGGAATAGAACATTGTAGAATGGCTTGATTGACAGGCTAACACTCTTTAAATTTAAGCCTTGAGAGAAAGTCTAAAGCTGATAGCTGAGTGCTGAATGCTGACCTTACAATAACCCCCGATAGCGAATAAAAATCAAAATCGCCGCCCAGGAACCCAAGGCAACCTTAATCGCCACCAGCACGTTCAGTAGGGGAATCCATCCCCCACTCACGAGCGCGCCAAACTGTCCCTGGGGCAATTCCACCCCCGCCAGGGTCAGCACCGCCAAGACGATAAAAATCAGCACCGACACTTTCTCCCAGGTGGACGCGCGCCAGCGTTTGTAGATTTCTTCCATCCATTTGGAAGAGGAGGTAATGGCAATCAAACCGATCGCCGTACCGCCCGCCACGCCGGCCGCAAACCCACCGCCGGGACTCAAGTGACCGCGAATCGCCAGTTCGATACTGACGAGTGCGGCAATGGTCGCCCCCAACCGCGCCAGCACCACCGACGGACCATCGGGAAACTGATAGATGGTGCAGGAGGGTTGCTCGTTCGCCAGTAGATACTTCGCCCCCATAATGGCGATCGTAAACACCACCACCTCAAAAATCGTGTCGTAGAGTCGGTTGCGGAAAATAATCCCCGACACGGCATTGGGCACGCCGCTATCTTTGATAATCGAATCGACGATTTCGAGTTCGGTATCGATAGGGGGATGGGGGAACACGAGGGTTTTGATAAACAGGGCGATACCGGCAATAATATAAACCCACTTCATGAGTGCCCCTCCATCGCTTCGGGTACTGGAGCGAGCGCATCATCGGTCTTGGGGGGACTGGGTCGATCGGGATCGACGTAGCCTAGCTCGGCGAGGGTAGGGGGCACTTCGGCTTGCATGATTTCGTAGAGACGGGTGACGCGGGTTTGGAGATCGTAAAGGGGATATGGCTCTGTATGTCCGTTGGAGTATTCCGATTTCCCCTTTTTCTCCGATTCGATGCAGGCGGTATGAATTTCCTTGGCGATTAAAGCCGCTTGCATCGCTTCAGGATTGGTATAGGGTACGATTTCGATGCCCATGTGGTATTTCCCGAAGGTTTTGCGCAGTTGTGAGAGTAACTCTTGAGCGGAGTCGGCTTTCAACTGACCCTCGATCGCCCCCAGCCGCAGACTCATCGAAGAGCGCACCGCCACGGCGTAGAGGGTAATTGAAAGCATGGTACCGACGAGGGCTTCGGTTAAGGCCACATCGGCCGCCCCGAACAGGACGTAGACGAGAGCGGCGATCGCCCCGAAAATCCCGCGAATCACCAGGGCGTGGTAGGGGTTGAGCTGCAACACGAGCATACATCCCGTCAGGGGCAGCAGGAGAACGATGGGGATGATGTACAACTCGTCACTCATTCTCACCCCCCCCACTGGCACAGTAGGCCAACACGTACCCCAGAACCGTATTCCAAATCGCCAGGGAAATCAACGCCAGAAGCAGCAGCGGCCATTCTCGGGGAATTTTGACGAGCAACCCAACGATAATACTCATCGAACCGAGGGTATCGGCCACCGAGAGACTGTGGAGTTTAAACAGGACGGAGCGATCGCCGATCAGCGGCCAGGTTCCCCAAAACCAAAAGACCAGTCCCACGCCAATACAGACATAACTCAAATAATTCAAATAATTCAAATAATTCAAATCACTCATAGCCTCGATCGTAGTTCGTTCGTTCGTCTGATAATGTGAGCCAGCAGCATCAATGAGGCATTTCCCACGCTCAAAATAATCACCCCCACCACCCCGAGGGTCCAATCATCCCGGAGGACGGAAACAATCAAAATCATCACCGATGTTTTGCTGGCAATACTCGAAAACGCGAGCATGGTTTGCCAAATATTTTCATCCTGCCATGCCTCGTAAATCGGAATCAGCAGTGCCGCGATCGTTGCTATCAGTATCCAATTCATCTCTTCTTCCTCCGGAGCACCCGATGCACTTCGTACCAGCCATGTTCGTGGTATTTCAAAACAATCGTTTTGGGGGTAAAGGTAATCAAAAAGATATCGAGAAAAATCAGTCCGGGGGTGCGCTGGGGCTTGACCCGCTCCATGACGATATCTTCGTGTTTGTGGGGACGCAACATAATTTCAAAGGCTTCAAAATAGGCTTGGGGAATCGCCACGAGAATTTCCCCCAGAACCCGCAACCCATCTTTGAAAACGGCCGGTGCGGTATAGCGTCGCGGCAGCAGCAGAGCGACAGCCACACCGATAATGATATTGGCCCAACTCAAATCGGCCGTCAGCAAAAACCAGATGGTCAATCGCAGTAGTAAATCAAGATATCCAATCATGCGAATACCATCCAAAACAGTAGTGTTAGCGTTAGACTCATCACCCCGATCAGATGCTCGAATCGCTCCATCATTCGGGGTAAGGCGATCGCCGCTCGCCCGAAAATAAAATGATACGCCAGCCATCCCAAGACGATTGTGACGAGCGCTTTACCGATCTTGGTCAGGGTATAGGCGTCTAGATAAAACCCATTGGTCACCACCAATCCCCCCAGCAAGACGATCGCCGCCGGCCAGAAACCGGGTTTGACCTTGCCTTGACCCCCACGGGGCAGAAAAATAAATTTGGCGAAGGAGATCGCAGTTCCCAATGCCGCAACGTTCATGGCGCTCGTTTGCCAGGGCAATAAGTTTTTCATCGTCAACGCCTTCGATCCGAAACCCGAGAGTAACGGTAAGCCCGAAATCGAGCAACTCGCGATCGCCAGGGCAATCCAAACCGGTGTGGCAATGGGTATGTGCTTGAGGGCTTTGAGGCTGCGGCTGGGTAAATTCCCCGCAATCAGAAACAAAACCGATTTCACTAAGCCGTGGGTGAGGGCGTAAAAGCCACTAACAGCGGGTGCCGCGAGAACGAACCCCAACTGGGAAACAGTGTGAAACGCCAACATTCGCTTGGTATCTTTTTCAAAGACGGCATAACCGACCCCCAGCAATGCCGTACCGACGCCGAAGATGCGGACGATGGGATCGATCTCCTCAAACATCAAAGCACAGCGCACCAGGGGAAAGACACCGGCTTTGACGACCACCCCCGACAGCATTGCCGATACGGGGGTTTCCGATTCCGAGTGAGTCAGGGGCAGCCACAACCCCGAGATGAAGATTCCCCCTTTGGTGAGCAAACCGACAAAAATTAGAGCAACGGCCTCTGTTGGGGCACCCTGCAATCCTTCAAACGCAAAGGAGTTGTGGGTTTGGTAGACCAATACCGCCCCGATCAGGTAAAACAACATTGCTGTATTGCTCACAAACAGGTAGCGCAAGGCCACCCAAATCGATCGATCGGTCCGAGGATAGGCAATCAGTAGGAATGCCGCAATTCCGATGACCTCCAAAGCCACGTACAAACTGATAAAATCAGCGCAGATAAAGACTGCG
>NZ_JBRJXU010000182.1:0-15867 GCF_057467645.1 Zarconia sp. | reverse complement strand
TTTTCCACCACTCCGCCAACGGGAGCAGCAAAAGAACGATCGCCCGAGATAGACGCAAATCCACCGCGACTGTCCTGAATTCGTTCCACATCCGCCAGAAAGAAGCCGTGAGTGGCAATGTGGAGAATTTGGGGATTCCGTGCGGTCTTCAGGGCGTTTTCTGTCGCCTGAGTGGTAGTGAGGATAGTGGGGTCGTTCAGTAGGGGGCGAATGGCTTCAACTTCAGCCGCCGTACCGGGGAGGGGACCGACTTGGATTTGGCTCAGTTCCGTGGAACGGCGCTCTGGGATAGCACGAGAGGTATCTGGGGAAGAAGAAGCCTGGGCGATGGTTACGGAATCGTCGGCACTGTTGTAGTCGGGGTTCGCCAGCACTACTGCCGGAGCGGAACTCGGAGGAACGATGCCGAATTTGACTAAATCCCGTCCGGTGTTGAGATAGCTAATTTGGTATTGCTGTACCAGATAGTCTCCTCCAGTTTCCGTTTGCAGTGCCTCGAAGGGGAGGCGGTTGAGTTGGCTGTCGGGGGAGATGAGGAGGTGGTCGGTATTGGCGAGGTAGGGGGCGATGGGGTCGAAAACGAGGGTTTTGATATTGTCTGTCACACGTTCGACGAAATCCGGACGCAGTTGGGGTCGCGCTCCGGCACGGAGGTCGGCGCTGGGGTCTTGGAGGAGGCTGCGGAAGGACTCGACGGCATCGTCGATGGGGGCAGCATCGCCGATGTCAACGGCTTGGATGTTGCCGTTGCTGAAGAGGAGGTAGGCGGCGTAGCGGGGTTTGCCGACGCTGGCATTAACAGCATCGAAGGGACGATAGCGCGCGTATTCGACGAGAACGCCATTGGTTGGAAGCTTGGCTTGGACGGCAGCAATTTCTACAGGTTGGGTTTGGGCGCGGAAGGTGGCGCTGCGGCGAGCGAGGGTGGTTTCGAGTCGGTTGGCATCGGTTTCGAGTTGGGCGAGTCGGGTCTGATATTCCTCCAGTGGTAGATTGGGAGGAGGATTGAAGGTGAGGGCAGACAGTTCTCGGCGAATATCGGCGAGTTGGTCTAAGATATCTTGGTCTTCGGGGGTGAGGTTTTGGCGCAACAGTTGCAGGCTGCTGGTTCCGGCATCGAGGATGCGACCTTTGCGGCGCAGGAGGGTAGTTAGGGCGAGTTGGGCGGCTTCGGGGGAGTTGGGGGCGGTTTGTAGGTGGAAGGAGATCGTTGCGTCGGTCGTATTTGAAATTGTGGCAGTATAGGCTTGGCGTTGGGTATCGGCGAGAGTTGCAAGGTTGAGGTCTAGGTTCCATTCCTCAATTTCAAGACCTGCTTGTAAGTAGCTTAGGGCTTGGGCGGTATTTCCTTGGGCTTGGTACAGAACTGCGAGGTTGCTGAGGCTGGCGGCGACATCGGGATGGCGCTCTCCTAACTGCTCGCGGATAATCTCCAGAGCGAGCTGAAAGCGGGGTTCGGCCTCACCGTACCGTCCCTGGTCTTGGTACAGAACTGCGAGGTTGTTGAGGCTGGTGGCGATGTCGGGATGGCGTTCTCCTAATTGCTCTCGGCGAATATCGAGGGCTTGGAGGTAGCGGGGTTCGGCTTCGGCGTATCGTCCCCGATCATAGTAGAGTCCGGCCAGGTTGCTGAGGCTGGCGGCGACATCGGGATGGCGCTCTCCCAATTGCTCGCGTCGAATATTGAGGGCTTGGAGGTAGAGGGGTTCGGCTTCACCGTACCGTCCCTGGTCTTGGTAGAGCAATGCCAGGTTGTTGAGGCTGGTGGCGACACTAGGATGACGCTCTCTCAATTGCTCGCGGCGAATATCGAGGGCTTGGAGAAAGAGGGGTTCGGCTTCACCGTACCGTCCCTGGTCTTGGTATAAGCTAGCTAGGTTATTGAGACTGGTGGCAACATTGGGATGGCGCTCTCCTAATCGCTCGCGGACAATCTCTAGGGCTTGGAGGTAGCGAGGCTCGGCTTCGGCGTATCGTCCCTGGTCTTGGTAGAGCAATGCCAGGTTGTTGAGGCTTTGGGCGACAGAGGGATGGCGCTCTCCCAATCGCTCCCGACGAATCGCTAGACTTTCCTGAAGCAAAGGTTCAACCTCGCTGTAGCGACCTTGTTGGTACAGTTCGATCGCTTGCCGATTGAGTTGGCTGGCTCGTTGTAGCGCTAAGTCGGCAGTAGTTGCAGAGCGCCAACTGAAAGTGTATTCTCCTGTCCGACCGGAGTTGCGAGAAGTAACACCTACCTGATATGTTCCAGTTTCTGGGAGTTCGATGGTCAATCGGGCGTTTGTACCATTACCACTGTTGTCATCACGACCAAGAATCTCACCACTAGGACTCTGAAGACCAATAAGGGCATCAAAGTCTTCACTAACCAGTTCAAACGTGACGGTTTCTCCGGTGATTCCTTCATAGGGGTGGGTTGTGGCGTAACGACCATCATCCAGGGTTTGGCTATTCTCATCCAGTTGCCCCGTTACCGAACCGGGTGTCACCTGTGCCAACTCTTGGGGAGTGGCTCTCCGAGGTAGCAGTCCCGTACTCCCCACCGCCAGCAGCATCGCCAGCACTCCACCTGCCACTGCTCGACTCTGCCTCATGTTCGATCGCTCCTACACTCTCTTCTGTAGAATACATATTTTCGATCGCACGGAGCTTATGCAGTATTTCAGCGGTAGACATCTGAAGGAAAAGAGGGAACGGGGAATTGGAGAGACAAGGGAGAGGGGGGAGACAAGGGGGACAAGGGAGAGATTTTCTGAACCTTTCACTAATGCTAGTAGAGGTTCTCGATGGGGGGATGCGATCGTTTAATTGGTGTTATTCTTCCTCTCTGACTTGTGTGATTTTTTCCATTCCATCAGCTCGATCGTGTTGGAGAGAAAGTAGCCGTTCGGCGATCGGACTTCTCAATCGTCGCGATCGGATCGAACCTCTTCATATATTGCACCACAGCCGAATCTAAAACCTCCTGACGAAAATAACGGCTCAAATCAAATGGGGTTCGCAGATCGGCTTTTCTGCCAATCATCTCCGACAATTCGATTTCCATCCCGGCTAATCGGAGCAAACCCGGAATTTTATCGGGTTCAAATTCGACTAAGAAATCCACATCGCTATTGCGAGTAAAATCCTCCCGCAAAACCGATCCGAACAGAGATAGCTTCCGAATATGATGCTGCTGACAGAACGCAGCAATGCGGTCTCGCGGAATTTCAATAGGTAAATTTTCGTGCATCTGCTTTTTCGACTTCATTCAAGAGCTAGCCCGACGTTATGTTGTCTGAAGGTTTTCCCCGGTGCGATCGAGCGGACGCTCGGGATTATCCCCCAACTCTTTCTCGTAATCCTCCCAGCTTACATCTGGCTTATCCGGGTCGCGTAGCATTATGTTTTGTCTTCAACTGTTTTAATTAAATCTTCTAAAGAAATTTTTTTGGCGAGTCTTTGGGCAAAGTAATCTCGGAGTGCTAAGAGGATATCGATTCTAGGTTTTCTTACAGATCCATTTCGGTAGCTGCCGATGGTGTTGAGGTGAATGCCTGTTGCATCGGCAACTTCCTTATTCGTTAGACCTTCATCCCAGAATTTACTCAAATCAACTCTGACTTCTTTTGTCTTTATCTTTGTCATGTCGGTGAATACATATATTTCTACTCCTGAGATTAACAATCTATTGGTTTAATCATCTATGTTTTAACAAGGTCATGTGTTTAAGTGATTAACTGAGTTTATTGAAAAAAAGTGGTCTATAAATAGGTTTAATGTTCATAAACACACAGAGTCTTGTGAGTTAATGGTAAAGTGAGCGTATATAAACAGTCTAAACAGTTCACCTGTCAACATAAACAAATGACTGAAATGACTATGTATCAAGACTTAGAGCCGATCGCTCTAAGTTTTCATGCGATCGAGGCGATCGGTTATTTTGTGGCTTCCTGTTGACTTGTGGCTTCCTGTTGACGAGGCTTTTCAGGAGGTATCCACTCTAGAACAACCCCTGGTTGAACTCTAAAAGCGTCGCAAATTTTTTTTAGCACCGTAGAAGAGGGAAGCTGATCGGGGTTGTGATAAAGAGCGTAAGCAGTTGTGAGCGATACCCCTGAACGTTTTCCGAACTCGTAAGTGCTTATGTCTAGTTCGTTTATAAGATTTTTGACCTTGTTGATCACGGGCATTCTTTAAACTTTGACCCTCTCGGTATTACCACTTGGCTTGTATTATCAAAATATTTGATATGTTTATGCCTTAACTCCCATTCTATAATTATTTTGTATTACAAACGGGTTGTATATATTAATCTAGCTGTATATATTGAGGGTGTAAACAACCTAAACAGTTCACCTGTCAATATAAACAGATGACTGAAATGACTATCTATCAAGACTTAGAGCCGATCGATCGAAGTTTTAATGCCATCGAGGCGATCGGTTATTTTACTGGCTGCTGAACGACTTCAAATAAATCTGTAAGGTCTTTGATTTTGAAGTAGTCCATTAATTTGACTACCGTTTCTTTATCAACTCTCTGCCATTCGTTTCTATATAGGTTTCGGATTGTAAGCGGCTGTAGTCCTGTTTCTTCGTAGACTGCTTTTTGAGATAAGCCCCTCTCTTCCATCAGGTCTTTTAGCTTACATATCATCTCCATGGTGTCCTTACGCTCAATCGCTACGACACCTAGTATCGCACTAGTAATTGTAGCGTATAAATGTCTAAATACATATTGCGCTGTTGTGCATATATGCGCTATAGTTCGCTTAAGCGAAACAAAACAGTTCACTCGTCAACCTAAATAAATGACCGAAACGACCATATACCAAGACTTCGAGCCAATTGAGGCAGAAGTCCTAAACAATTCACCCAACACTTTAGTCAACAGTTCAGACAACTTAGTAAATGGTTTATTCGAGCAAGGTAAAGAGTTTACCCCTCTGACTCGCCGCGAATTTGCCACTGCGAACAACATCACTCCTGCCTACGTCGGTCAGCTCGTTAAGCGCTTAGCGAAAATCTGGGAACCCATCGATCCGAATTTCACCGTTCTAACTACAGACGACAAAATCACAAGCAACGCACAGCAAGAATTACTCGCGATGATTGCCCAGAAGCCCGCCAAATATCAAAAGCGAGTATGGGCCGAATACAGCTACGACCCCAACGCCCAACCTCAAACTCAGCCACAGCAAAACGTTCGAGAATCATCAGCCCTTGCCCAATCTCCATGTGCGCGGTCACGATTCAGCCAATGGGAACAAGCCATCGCCACATCCGAGAGTCAGATTGAAGCGATCGATGTGGAATTCGTCGATTCCCAAACTGCCCAGAGTACAGCTCTCGATACCTACTCGATAGCCCGAGAGCGAATCGAACGGCTCCAAGCCGCAGCCACCCACAACCGGGAAACCAGTAATGCGACCTTTTTAAACCAAGTGGCAGCGGACGCTCTCAAACTCAAAGCCCAAGCCGACCAACTCAGGGAATTGATTCTCTCGGGTCAACTCGATGCTTCTGCACTGGCGGCGATGGGACTCACGGAGGGGAGCCATGCCGCCAAAAGCCCGAACTAAAGCCCTGGCGTTATCTTTCAAAGCCCTGCAAATTGTGGAGGATTCATGACAAACACAACCCAACATTTCGATCGCTTCATCCGTCTCAAGCTAAATCCACCTCAAGCCCGATGGCTTGCCGAGCATCTATCGGAAGAAGTCAGATTCTTCGATCGTCTTGAAGACTCCGAACGAACTCCACAAGAGCGATTGTTATTTTCCGAGCTTCGCGCCCTCGATGCCCAGCTCGATGGGAAATTGACCGGTTCCGTCCCTCCCGCCGGTTTTGGGAGGCCTCTCAACGCTCCCGAAGCTGTCGAAGATGAGGCTTCCGGGGAGAAAATTGCCCCGGCTTTTGGCGAATGGGCGATCGATGGGGTCGATTCTCTCATCGATCGGATTCAGGAAGGACAAGAAGAGTAGAGCGATCGCCTCACGTACCACCGAAGTGCGATCGCCCCAAGCGCCAGCCCGTTAGCGCAGCCACGCCGCAGGCTATCTGTGGCAAAAGCCGCGCTCGGGCAGTGAAACATTAACGCTATCCCTATCATTACATGACTTACCTACCCAGTAACTTCTCGCTCCACCTTTCGGGAGTACCCGGCCGCAGCCACAGCAAAAATCCCCCCGGCGTATCCCTGAGTCCCAATCCAGTCAGCGAAGGCGAATTCAAGACAAAGCTCGAAACAACTCAGGGTCGCGGACGCGCCCTCAAACTCCAGCTCGAAGAAGAGAAAAACCGTCAAA
The DNA here is from genome assembly GCF_057467645.1 of Zarconia sp. Taxonomy (NCBI): domain Bacteria; kingdom Bacillati; phylum Cyanobacteriota; class Cyanophyceae; order Oscillatoriales; genus Zarconia; species Zarconia sp. The sequence goes on along the minus strand of NZ_JBRJXU010000182.1, from coordinate 9,578 downwards.
CCGGGTGGCAAATTGCGATCGAACGGGAGAAAACCTCCGGGCTATCTTACAAACACCAACAACAGGGCCAGAAGACCCAAATCGAACGCCATCGGCTTGACGCGATCGAAGAAGATGCCAAAACCGAGAAAGGCAAAATCGAACACGCCAAACTGCGCGGCAAGATTGCCAGTCAGGAAAAAGCCATCATCGAAGTCGAACTGGGGACGAAAAAAGACGACCTCAAAGCCGCCAAAGACTTCCGGGAAATCAAGCAAGAGCGAAACAAAGTCGCCCTGAAGATTGCCAGGTTCGACGTCAAGGCTCTCGAAGCCGAATTCAACGAACGTCGAGAGCTTCTTCGCTCCCAGGGCTATGAAATTAAGGGGGTGTAAATCATGCAGGATGCTCGGAAGTTAATTAAACCAGGGCTTGTCGGCTTGTGCCTCAGCCTGGGAATTTACGGCTTCTCCTCCGATGCTTCCCTCGCGCGAGCAAGTTTGCTGGTGTTGGGGAGTGCTGGTGGCGGTGCAGTTGCTCGGAAAATTGCCATTGACGGCAAAGACAAAGCCGTTGCCCAAGCGACCCAAACCGAACGGCAAAGGCTCGAAGCCGAATATCGCGATCGACGCGACTCCCTCAAAGACAAAGAACTCGAACTCGAAGCCCAAACCCGCGACCTGGAACGGGACATCGAACAACTCTCTCGACAACGAGACGAACTCGAACAAACAGCTCGCATTGCCACCGCTGCTCGGGAGCGAGAACTCGAAACCGAATACCAGCAAAGATTCAACGAACTCGACGGGGACTATCAGCGGCGATGTGCCGAACTCGACGTCAACCGCCAAGAACTCGAACGGCATCAGACCGAAATTGCGATCGCCAGCGAGAAGTTAGCCAGCGAACGAGAACGACTCCAACTCGAACTCGATCGAGAGCGCAATAATATCGAGCGATCGGCACAGGAAGTCTTCAACGAGAAAATCCTCGAACTCCAACAACAGCGCTCCGAAATCGAGCAGCAAGCCAACGCAAGGATAGCCGAGGTGGTCGAACCCCTCTACGAGGATAACGAGCGTTTAAAGGGCATTCTGAGCCAGCAAAACGCCACCCTCGCCATCCTGGGACAGCCCAGAGGACAGCGCCCGATCGACCATACCTGCCGCGCCATCCTCCAACTGCTACTCGACAACGAAATCTTCGCCCGGTGTGCCGAAGAACAACCCAGCGACACCATCACCCACCAGAACTTCTACTTTCGACTCGCCAAGCTGGCCGACCTCGACAAAATCAAAAAACTCAAATCCCAGCTCGAATATTTGTTCGACTCCACCGGGTCGATATCGGTCAAACAATTGGGTGGGGTGGTGCGAATTGAATTTGCCAAGGGTGTGACCTCGAATAGTTTGTCCCGTCGAGTCACCGGAGAAGTCGAGCAAACCTTCTACAACCTCGAAGACATCGAACAAGAAGCCAGCGGCATCATTGTGGCAGGGAATACGGGGGCAGCCAAATCGAGCATGGCGATTCACTGTGCCGGACTCCTGACCCGCAACAAACCCATGCAAGCCATTGCCCTCGACCCCCACGCTACCAAGAACCACTGGCACGAGTTCGGCTTCCCCGTCGTCAACGATCCCGAGGAAATCCTCAAAGCGATTCGGGCGATTCTCGAACGGCTCAACCATCGCCGAAAGACTGGGGAAGATAGTCCCGAACTGTTGATTATCTTTGACGAAATCGGAGCGCTCAAAGCTGACTTTCGAGATGACAAAGAAGCCATCAAAGATATCGAAAGCTTCCTCCTTAAAGTCGGTAGTGAGGGGCGAAAGTTCGGTATCACTTTAATCGCGATTAACCAATCGAAAAACGTCGAAGCCCTGGGGATTGACGGTCAGTATCGAAACAATTATCTATTGTTACTCTTGAATGCGGCGATCGAGGTGGAAGCCAAAAACGCTGGGTGGGGATACGACGATTTGCGCTGGCTTTACTATCAGTCCCATCCCTACACGGCAATGGTCTCGGGATGCGTCAGTCCCAGACTCACGAACCACGCGACTCACGAGCATCACAAGCAATTTCAGAAGAAAGGCGCTAAGCCCAGATATACCGTGCTACCGCGTCTAGAGCACCCGACTTTGTTAAATCGAGAGCGGATTCGATTTTATTCACAACGTCCTCTTTCTTCTCAACCTCCTATTTCTTCAAAACTTCCTAACAGAAACTCAGAATTACAAAAACTCAATTTTGCCACCACTGGCGAAACTGATACGCCTTTATGCTCCAAGGGTTCCAACGTGATTGCGCCATCCTCACAATTATTAATTGACGATGAGGTGCGACATCAGTACGATGGCGCGGCGACGGTGCAACGAAGCGAAACGGTGCATCCCTTGCTAGACATTGGAAGCGCTCGAATCGAAGCCATCGTCAAAGCAGATGCACGGTGGTCTGAATTGGGGGTTTCGGAGCTGTGGCGACAGATTCAACCTTTAGCCGAGAAAGGACAAAATGCGAAAGCAGTTAAGTCAGTCTTAAAAGCCAGTAAGGGAGAGCGATATCAACGAGGGAAAGAGTTGGTTGGATTGTTGAAAGAAAAGTACTTATCTGAATGACGATCGCATATAACTTTTAAGCCGATGATGTTAAACCTAATTCGCGTTTTCGCCTATCCAAGCGTTTCTCTAGCGCGCGTTAACGACCTGCCTCGCAAGCCCGGTATCTATTTTGCCCGTCGCGGTCTGACCATTCAGTACGTGGGGTTGTCAAAATCGCTCCATCGCCGCTGGACTGCTACCGGCTCCAACGAACACCACCACAAACGAACTCTCGAACGGATGGGCGGGGTGCGGCTCCACTATCGCCTCTGTCAACTTTATGAATTGAGATACATCGAGGCTCTAGAGATTCGACGGTTTTCCCCTCCCCTGAATGACGTTAAACCGATACCTGCTAACCATTTAAACTGGCAGATCCAATTACAGTCTCTCCCCGTTCTGGTAGGAGCGCTCGCAGCCGCCATCGTAGGTTTGGGAATTGTAGAAGCAATCGATCGCGGGGCATTTGGTTTTAAGGAGGCGAATACCGATCGCACGGATGATTCTCCTGGATTTTTGCTACGCGAACGATAGAACGATCCGGGACGATCGCAATTGTGCAATTAAGTAAGCCAGGGCTACAGCTATAGCAGTCGCCACGCACTCGTGCGGACATCGTGAAGCGAGCAGTCTCGATCTCCTTCACGATGAATCAGAAGTATTCTACCGAATTTAATATTATGCCGCCGACGAAAGGAATGCCCGATGGCGAGTTGATGGTTTGCAGCCAATGCGCTCGATGCGTTCGCTGGCAACGAATTAACGGGCGTCCGCCGCCATAGCTCCCGATCTTTTCTCGAATCAACACGCGCAGAAAAATCAGGAGTCGCCAAAATGAACGTTATAACAACCGAACCTCAAACCGCGATCGCACCAGTCAACCGCCAACTGAAAGCCGCCCACAGCGCTCATTTAACAAATGAAGGCTTCCCCCCAGAGCAAATCGATCGATGGCTCTGGGAAGGTAAAATCTTCTCGATCTCCGAAGATGAAGCTCGCTCGATGGGCTTTAAAATTTTCGATCGCCAGTCAGGAGAATGGAAGTCCGGGTCGGGACTGTTTCTTGAATTCACCGATGGATTCGGACAAGTTCGACTCGACGTTCCCATCGTTGTTCGAGACAAAAAAGGCAAGCCGCGCACAGTAAAATACTTAACTCCTCTGGAGACGAAAAGCGTCCCGATGATGCCCGAAGATGCGATCGCCTGGACGGAAGGATGGAAAGACGCACGAGCTGGGTCGATTCTGGGGGGCATCCCAACGGCAGCAGCGGCTGGGATTTCTCATTTCAGGATTTTGCCAAAAGGATCGGGGCTGGTGACGATTGGCGATTCTGACGCTTGGCATAATCCCAACGTCTTCCATTGCATCTTTCTGGCCGGTTTGCATCTTGAGGGCAAATGCGCGATCGTACCCCTGCCACCTGGGGAAAAAGCCGGATTAGTCGAGTTCTTTAAATCCGTCAAAGCCGATCGGACAAAGCCGAAAAATGCGCCCCAAGAATATCGCGCGCTTCTCGACTCAGCTCTGGCTCCCACAGAACTCTTACTCAAATGGCCCGAGATGTGGAAGGGGGCATCGGACAAACGAAAAATCGCGATGGTGAAGAAAGTCGTCAAGTTGGCGATCGAACACCTCAGCGAACCCGAGCGGGTGGCGCTTGCCAACAAAATTGCCAAAGCCAGCGACTACACCCGCAGCGATATCAACAAGATGATGCGCCGGGAGTCGCAAAAGGATGAGGATAAGACGATTGACTTAGACGATCGTGAGAGCCGATATAAATCGATTTGCGATCGTCTCGGACTCGATTATCGCAACTGCGTTACCGCGACGACTTTCGATCGGTTCGTTTACTGCAAGTTCGACGGGAAGAAAAAAGGCGAATCTCGTAAATGGGCGGTTCTCGACCAAAGTTTCTACAAGCTCTCAGAGGATAGCTCCCACTGGCAACTGCAAGACGATCTGGAGATTCAACGCAAGATTGCAGCCGTTGGAGAGAAAGCATTTAAGCTTCGGGTCACTGGAGAGGGTCTCGCCGAGCCGAACTTCCCCTACGAGTGCGATAAGTACGTCAAGTCAGCCTTTGCCTACTCTCGAACCCGACTGCATTGCCAGCAGCCAGAAAACGCCCACCTGATTAGCTTCAAGAATGGGACGCTTGACGTGAAGACTGGGGAATTTCGGGGTCACAACCCCAGCGAACTCCTCACGCGCCACATCCCCCACGATTACAGCCCCAGCGAGCAATGCCCCGGTGCGTTCAGTCTCTTTATCAAGGAATCCTTTGGAAAAGATATGCTACCCGTTATTCGGGCATTTACAGCCATGTTCCTCGATCCGAGCGCTCCCTACGGTCGATTCCCGCACCTCATCGGTCAATCTGGTGGGGGTAAGGGAACCCTCGGACGGTTTTGGAACTCCCTTTACGGCGAGAACGGCTCCGGTTCGGCTTGCTCGTTTGAAGAAATTGCGACCGCTGAGAAGCGCCACCAAAACCTTACTGGAAAATCAATCTGGGGGATTGCCGATATTGGCGGTTACGTTTCGGGTTTACGAGCCTTTTACGAATTGGTAGATAACGGAGAGATGTCAGGTCGCGCCCTCTACAGTGCCAACGGTTATAACAAACGATGGGGGACTCGATTCTGGGTCGCCAGTGTTGACCATCTCCAAATCGAGAACGCCGGGGATGGATGGAAGCGTCGAGCTTACCCCATCCCGGTTCGCAACCGAGTGGTCAAAACCGATCCGTTTCTGCGGCAAGCCCTCGAAGACTGCAAAGCCGCCGTCATCAGTTGGGCGCTGGCAATGCCCAAAGAGGAGCGCGACGAAATTCTCGTCGGACAGCCCAACATTGACTCGGTGATGAATGCCGCGCGAGAAGCCGAACTCTACTCCGATAGCGTTCGTACCTTTCTCGATTTGTCCTTGCGACCGTCGCCAACGTCGTCGATGGACAACGCCGAAATGCATTCCCTCTACGTGGCGTTTTGTAAAGAGTTTGGGTATGCAGCCTCTAACTTCTATAAATTCTTATCTCATCTGAAAACTGTGATTCCTGTCGCACGGGTCGATCGTCGTCGCGCCAAAAGACCCGATGGCAGTTGGGGATGGGAATCAGCTTTCTGGAAAAATATTGCCCCCCTCGACGGAGTCTTTCGGGATATCGGTGACGGGCCGCCAGATGAGTCAACGGGAGAGCGGGAATCGACTGGGGGCGATTCTCTTGCCCAGACGCTACGCGAACGAGAACCTCAATGGGTCTGTCGCAAATCGAAAACTCGCGAGGGGGGATTGGACTTATTTGAGGAGTTTTGGATCGATCGGGGGTCAAATTCCCCAGACAAAGGTGGCATGAAGACACAGCAGGGGTTTGAGTGTTTCGAGCCTTCTCTAAAACTAGACGAGGGATATGACCTCCCAGACAAAGGTGGTATGAAAGAACAGCAAGGGGTTGAGTGTTTCGAGCCTTCTCTAAAACTAGACGAGGGGTCTGACCTCCCAGACAAGGGTGGCATGAACGCACAGCAAGGGGTTGAGCGATTCAAACAACCCGTCGTACACCCTGAATCTGACTCGTACACCTCACAACGTACTGCAACTCGATCGAGGTGTCATGACGGTATAGCAAGGGATTCGGGTGAGTTCGTACACCTCGTACACCCTGAAAATGAAACTTTTTCTGGGGAGAAAAAAAATAATTTAGACCAACCCCCCGCTCGAAAAAATTTCTCTGGGGAAAGTCCCGATTTGGGGGTGTACGAGGGTGTACGAGTTAAGCCAACAACTGAGTTTGATTCTGCAAATCCTTGCAGTGAAAGCCTTACAACGAATATCGAACGCCTATGCCCTGAATCCAATCCCGTAGGAGAAGATTTTTTACCCGTTAAAGGTTGGGCGTGGCTGAGCAACCTACACGACTGGTATCCGGCGGTCTCGGATGAATTGGATAAACAGTTAATGACGGACGTGATTTTTGACGGTCGAGTCGTTGAGATGCTCATCGATCCAAAATCCGATCGGTTTTCGCGGGGCAATGTTAAGCCCACTCATCCTCCCAAATCCGCTAGCCCCAAGTCTACAAATTGTCAGACTCTCGAGAACCAGCCCTCATCCAAGCCAACCGTCGAACAGTTCGAGACAGTAGATTTCACCACCTTCCCCTACGAGCCGAAAAATGGTTGGAATGGGGTGACTAATCCCGATCGCATCAAGGAAAAAAAGGCAGACCAGCTTCGAGAGGCACTATTGGGAGTCAGCTCTCAAGAAGACTACGATCGCATTTGTAAAGACTCGGAACCGGCTTGTATTGCCTGGGTTGATGCTCGGTGGCCGCAAGAGGCTGCGCGTCGTCAGAATTTGCTCGCAGCGATCGCTAACTCCGAACAGCAAACACTATTCTAACGTCAGTGCGCGGATCGGACTGTTTCAGTTAAAGGTGGGGAATGGAGAGACTTGGGAGAGGGGGAAGACAAGGGAGAGAAAGATTGAAAATACCCTCATGTTAGTTCGGACTGTCCGCGCTCTCACGGCAATATAGATATATGCTTACCGATATCGTCTCCTCGAATTTCCAGGTTGCTCGAACGTTACCGAGAGTTGGCATTTGGGCGAGGTGACTCAAGCAAAACTGACGTTCGAGATTTCACTGACTCCCCAATCCACAAAATCAAAACACGTTACGAATACTTTATTTTAAATAACGTGTTTTTGCTATAATATAACAAGTTATGAAAGTAGACCGATGACCGCCACACCCTCAATAGTTGACGATCCTGAATATGCCGTAACCAAGCGAGAAGCTCTGGCACTTTACGAAACCCTCTCCGGGGTATCGAATCTCGATCGGCGTTCCCAAACTTGTTACAAAGCCTGCCGCAATCTTTACGACGAACCCACCATCGCGCTTATTGCCAGTTCCGAAAACGAATATCTCCGAAGTCGGTTCAGCATTGCTACGCTCGGAACCCAACTCAGCAAGCACGGCTATTACAAGCGGTTTCGATCGATTCTCCTCAAAGACGGGCTGAATGCCTACCTCGAAGAAAAACGCGATGGCTCCAAAACCCTCAAACATCTATTCTTCAAATATTGTGGACTGACCCCAGAAGAGTGGCTAGAGCGCAACGATACAGACCGGGTGGTATCTCGCTTAGGGAATGCCCAAACTCTCAATCCCGGTGAGGTCATCGAGAAAGCGATTTCCCTGATTCGATCTGACGACCATTGGGAAATCGCCGCTGGGCTGATAGCCTTGACCGGACGCAGACCCCACGAAATCGTTGCCCGTGCCAAATTTACCGTTGATGGTGAGTATCAAGTCATGTTCTCCGGGCAGGGGAAAAAGCGCGGTAAAAAGCCAATTTTCCCCATTGCCACCCTCGCACCCGCAGAGCTAATCGTAGCGACGCTAAAACACCTAAGAAATCGAACGGAAATCAAAAGTCTACTCAAAGAAGTCAGAGCCAACAATCCCCGCGATTGGGTCAGACAGAACGACGAAATCGATCGCCGAACCAACAAGTCAATCAACCGAGCGGTCAAGCGGGAATTTGCTTCGGTGCTACCCACGCGGCACGGAGAAACTGAGGATAACTGCAAGGCATTGCGAGCGGCTTACAGTGCGATCGCCACCAAGCGAGATAAAGGTGAGGGTTCGATCGGGGAACAGATGTTATATGCGGCCCGATTGCTCGGTCATTTCGTTGGAGAGTCTCCCACCGACAGCGACCTCAAACATATCACCACCACCATCGGTTACAGCGATTATCGAGTCAACGGAGAAGTCTCCCATCCCCCCATGTCAGAATCAATCCCCTACAAAAAACTCCCCCAACTTCGAGTCACCCCAGAGGCAAAAGAGCAAATCGCTCTATGGGCAGACTTATGGGAGTGCAGTTATCACGAGGTCATCTCGCGTCTCGTAGCCGCAATGCATGAAAAATTAGAAGCCCCCATCGAAACTGAGTCGCAGCTCGAACCCGAACTTCAAGCCTCATCTGAGGTGCGAGATATGCCAGCGGACGAAAAAATTCACACCTCAGAAGACAAAGAAACGTCCTCAACCCAAACCAACACGCGACTCGATGCCCTCGAAGCCAAATTCGATGCGCTCGCTCAGATGATGGAACGCTTGGTACAAGGTCAACCCGTGCAGCCCCAAACCGAGTCCACATCCTCCCCGACACCCAAACCCGAACCACAGCCAGCTAAGCGCAAAGTCACCCGCGATTGGTCGCAAGTGAGCAACGACGAACTATTCGGTTTTGGTGAATTCGAGAGGCCAGCACGGGGAACTGGAGCCAGTGACGAGCGAATTGAGCGTGGGGTACGAGCAATTATTAACCACAACGACCAATTTCCCGCTCATGAAATGGGACAAGTAAAATGGTCGCTCGATAAGTACGCCGTGCGCCAGTTATCCGGCTGTAACGGCACAGTGGTGAAGCGATGGTTTGACGAGCATCACGGATTGATTGACGACCACAACCACAAGCACGGGTTAACGGATGTGTTTCACAATCGAGACAACCATCAGGGAGAAGAGATTCGAGATGCGATTGCGCTCGAGTGATATCAAATCCGGTTGAATGACCGTACATTCCGGAGGATGCGAGCTGGCAATCGCGGTGGAGGCTGGGGGAGCGGTCGGACCCCGCGTCGGCGGCAAGAGGTCGGACCCCGCGTCGGCGCAAGACGCAAGGGAACGCCGACCGAAGGGGGGAGAAAGTGACTCGTGGGATGTTTATATTATGGTTAATTACCCGGATCTGATATGAGTCTGGTATGCGAGCCACAAAGCACACCCATCGTCAATCCGTCAGAACAGGTTCCGAAAATTTCAGAACGCAATACGTGCGACATGAGGTCGTATGTTCCAAGTGAGGTGAAACCTCTAGGGAAACCTTCTCCCTATTCCCATGTAAAAGGGTCACTGACCCCGCCTACGACAGAAGTAAGTAATGAACCTGTTGGAATGCAAGGCACAAAAGC
>NZ_JBRJXU010000181.1:0-47448 GCF_057467645.1 Zarconia sp. | reverse complement strand
TGATTGTCAGTTTTTTTAGGCGTAACGACAGCAGTTGACATGGGAATAGACTCTCTTTAACACTGCGAAGCTGAGTTCTCTACGAATCTAATCGACCTCAGACGAACACGCAAACGGCAGATGGGAGGACGCGGGGACGCAGGGACGCGGAGAAGGGGAAACTGGAGACTTCTCGGCAAAAACCGGGGTGATGACGGTGATATCTGGGAGGTGCGTACCGCCGTTGTAGGGGTTATTTAAAACGAAGACATCGCCGGGATTTAGGGTGTTGGAATTTTCGGCAGAATCGATCGAATCAATTAAGCTGCGAACGCTTTCACTCATCGACCCTAAATGCACGGGAATATGGGGGGCATTGGCAACGAGTTCTCCATCTCGATCGAAGATCGCACAGGAAAAATCGAGGCGTTCTTTAATATTGACGGAAGTGCTGGTATTTTGCAGGGCAATTCCCATTTGTTCGGCAATCGATCGAAACAGGTTATTGAATATTTCCAACATCACCGGATCGACGATTTCGTTGGAATTTGGGATTTGTTGTTTTTGGGAAGACGATGCAGCCACTTTCGATAAAATCAGATGATTCTGTTGGGTGAGGGTCGCTTCCCAACTGGGTTCGATCGAATTCGTTCCCGTCGTTTCGATAATCAATGCCGGACCGGAAATGCGATCGCCCGGTTGCAAATCGTCGCGGCGAAATACGGGAGTTTCTTGCCAAGTTTCCTCAGTATAGGTGGTGACGGTGGCGATCGATTTTGGCGGGGTATCAGAGGTGCGATCTCGCTGGGGTTCAGAGGGGGTAAAGTTACGGGCGACGGTTTCGAGAGAAATGGTTTCCACCACCAACGGTTTGTCCGCCATCAAAAATCCGTAGCGTTGTTGGTGAATGCGATCGAATTCCTGTTTCATCGCCTCAACTTCCGCAAAATCAACCGTCAGCGTCGAATCTGTTCCTTGATATTTGAGATAAACTTTTTGGATGAATTCCAGTTGGGTATCGGCGGAAAACTCAGTGCGAGAACGATCGGACATTTGAGTCAATCGATCGGCTAATTCTGCTACCAACTCTGGTGTCAGTTCCGCTTCGATCGAGCGTTCCGAGAGCGATCGCACATCTGCCAAACCCATGCCGTAAGCCGAGAGAACCCCCGCATAAGGATGAATAAACACCTGCTTCATCCCCAACGCATCGGCGATCGAACAGGCGTGTTGTCCCCCCGCCCCACCAAAGCAACAGAGAGTATATTCGGAAACATCGTACCCCCGTTGTAGGGATACCTTTTTAATCGCATTCGCCATATTATCCACGGCAATCGATCGAAATCCGGCCGCCACCTGTTCCGGTGTCCGCGCATCCCCCGTCGCCTGCCGAATCTGGAATGCTAATGCCTCGAACTTCTGCCGAACCACCTCCCCATCCAAGGGCAAATCCCCGTTTTTGCCAAACACCGAAGGGAAGAACTGCGGTTGAATCCGCCCCAACATCACGTTACAATCCGTCACCGTCAGCGGCCCACTATTGCGGTAACAGGCCGGCCCGGGATTCGCCCCCGCAGACTCGGGCCCCACTCGGTATCGCGCCCCATCGAAGACCAAAATCGAACCGCCCCCAGCCGCCACGGTATGAATCGCCATCATCGGCGTTCGCAGTCTCACCCCGGCGATCTCCGTTTCCAGTTCCCGTTCGTATTCAACTGCCCCGGTTTCTTCCCCGGCATAGTGGGCGACATCGGTCGAGGTTCCTCCCATATCGAAGCCGATAATCTTGTAAAATCCCGCCCGACGACTGGTTTGTACCGCCCCGACAATGCCGCCAGCCGGTCCGGAAAGGATGCTATCTTTGCCCTGGAAACTCTCGGCTGGGGCAAGTCCGCCATTGGATTGCATGAACGAGAGTTTCACCTTCCCGCATCCTTCTCCCTCAGATCTTTCTCTCCCCTTGGTTAAGGCTTCACCCTCGCATCCTTCTCCCCCCTTCGATAAGGCTTCACCCTCGCATCCTTCTCCCCCCTTCGATAAGGCTTCACCCTCGCATCCTTCTCCCCCCTTCGATAAGGGGGGTTGGGGGGGATCTAACTCCCCATTCCCCATTCCCCATTCCCCATTCCCCATTCCCTTTAACTTGCCACTCACCCGATCGACATATCTTCGCAAAATCGGCGATAAATAAGCATCGACGACGGTAGTGTCGCCGCGACTGACGAGTTTCATCAGGGGGCTGACTTCGTGGGAGGCACAAACTTGGGTAAAGCCAATGTCGCGGGCAACTCGGGCCACTTCCCGTTCGTGGTGGGGGTAGCGGTAACCGTGCATGAAGACGATCGCGCAACTGCGGATACCGTCGTCGTAGGCTTGTTGCAACTCCTCGATATAGCTATCGGTGAGGGGGCGCAATTCTTCCCCGTCAGCGCGGTAGCGTTCGTCCGCTTCGATCGCTCGATCGTACAGCATCTCCGGTAAAACGATGTGGCGGGCGAAAATATTGGGGCGGTTTTGATAGCCAATCCGCAAGGCATCCCGGAATCCTTTAGTGATAACCAGGACAGTGCGATCGCCTTTACGTTCTAATAGGGCGTTGGTGGCGACGGTGGTTCCCATGCGCACTTCGGCAATGGCATCGGCGGGGATGGGGGCATCGGCATCAATTCCAAGGATGTCGCGAATCCCCTGAACGGCAGCATCTTCGTAGCGATCGGGATTTTCGGAAAGGAGTTTGTGAATGCGAATGTTGCCTTGGGGCGATCGGGCAACAATATCGGTAAAGGTTCCTCCCCGATCGATCCAGAAGTGCCAGCGATGGGGAATAGTAGAAGCAGTCATGGCGATGTTCGGCTGAAGTTGCACTTATTTAGGGTGACATTGTTTTGGCGAAGGGACAATTCATATTGTTCAGCACGTTTTCTATTGTTGAGATAAACCTGCATGAGTCCTCAAGTTTCAGATGTACTTGTAAGGTAAAGTTCGATCGAAATTATGACAAGCAGCACGAAATACAATCCGGAATTTAGATAAAAAAAAGGGGCGATCGTCACTCGCTATGATAAGCGAGCGAAGAAAAGAACTTTCTGGGTGCAATTTATCTCGTAGCTTCTGCGATCTGGCTGATTACTACCTGAAACCGTTACCACTCAAGGGGTTGACAAAAACGGGGAATTGGGTAAGATTGTCTGGGGTTCGGACTAATCCGAAATCCAAACCATCGAATTAGCAAGCACCGTACTTCCCAACCACTGCAAAACATCCGAACTATATGGAGTTTTGTTAACAAATTTGATTTTTTAGGGAAGTTTTTACGATTACAATGCTTTCCTTGACGTATTTGCCAGTATGTTGAAAGCAAATAATTAATAGTATTAATAGTCAAACTGTTAATAAATATACGTCGTTTATTTGAACTCATGATTCATCCATGGCTCAATTATCCGTGCTTAGCGAAACCGATCGTCATCGGCTTTTAGTTGACTCGAACAATACCGTTACGGATTGTTGGCCTCGCAGCATTCACGAGTGGTTTGAGGAACAAGTTCGACAAACCCCCGATCGAGTTGCCGTGGTCTTCGATCGCCAACAATTGACTTACCAGCAGCTCAATCGACAAGCCAATCAACTCGCCCATTACCTCAAAACATTGGGCGTTGAACCTGAAACCTTAGTCGGGATTTGTGTCGAGCGATCGGTGATGATGGTGGTGGCGCTCTTAGCGGTTCTCAAAGCCGGAGGTGCCTACGTACCGTTCGATCCATCTTATCCAAGCGATCGCCTGGCCTATATGCTTGCTGACTCCCGAGTGAGTTTACTACTCACAACGGCACAGTTGCGAACGGACAATTCAGTCTTGTCCCCAGTTTGGGAAGGATACCCAATTGTCGAACTCGATGGGGTATCCGAAAGCCTCGAATCCTTCTCCCGAGAGAATCCTGACAGCGGGATCGAGCGTCAAAACTTAGCCTACGTTCTCTACACCTCCGGTTCCACTGGTAAACCCAAAGGGGTGATGATGGAACATGGGGGGTTAGCGAACCTGATCGACTGGCATTTGCAATGTCGGATTGCCGGTGCTAAAACCCTGCAATTTGCGCCCCTGAGCTTTGATATCTCCTTTCATGAAATGTTTTCGACCTGGTGTTCCGGGGGGACTTTAGTCTTAATTTCTGAAGAGCAGCGACGCAATCCGGACGAGCTTTTTCAGGTGATTTCAACGCAGGGAATTGAAAAGCTGTATTTGCCGTTTACCGCTCTTCAACAATTAGCTCGTGTGGCAACCCGAATGTCGTTGCCAACCCAGATTCGGGAGGTGATGACGGCCGGAGAACAATTACAAATTCTCCCGAATATCGCGCAATTCTTCGAGCAAATCGGAGCAACGCTGCACAATCATTACGGTTCAACCGAGTGCCAAGATGTGACGGCTTTTACCCTGCCCGAAGCAATCGAGGAGTGGGAGACCCTTCCACCCATCGGTCGGGCAATCGACAACATTCAAATTTATCTTTTAGACGATCGGCAGCAGCCCGTTCCCCTGGGGAATACCGGTGAATTGTATGTGGGTGGCGTGGGAATTGCCCGAGGCTATCTCAACCGTCCGGATTTAACTCAGGAGCGGTTTATTGCCAATCCCTTCGGTGAGGGTCGTCTCTATAAAACAGGAGATTTAGCTCGCTATCTTCCCGATGGCAACCTTCAACACCTCGGACGTGCCGATCGTCAAGTGAAACTGCGCGGGTTCCGCATCGAACTCGGCGAAATAGAGGGATTATTAGCCCAACATCCGATGGTTCAAGAGAGTGCGGTCATTCTGCGAGAAGATGTACCCGATCTCAAGCGGTTAGTTGCCTACATCATCCCTTCGAGCCAGACGAAAACGACGGAGTTGGAATTAGCCCTGTCGGATTATCTACGGGATGGTTTGCCCGAGTACATGGTGCCGACGGTCTTTGCATTTCTCGAGCAAATGCCGCTAACTCCCACTGGCAAATTGGATCGGCAAAATTTACCCATCCCCAAGAGATCGCTCGGACTCGCGAATGCCAAAGGAGTACTGCCGCGAACGGAAACCGAACGACTGATCGCTCGAGTTTGGCGGGAGGTATTGCAGTTAGACGAGATCGGCGTCGATCTCCATTTTTTTGAGGCCGGTGGAACCTCTTTATTACTACTGCACGCCTACGAACAACTGACGGAAATTTTTGGCGATCGCCTCAATGCCATCGCCACTTTATTTCAATATCCGACGATCGAAACCTTAGCCCAACACTTCGATGGGGAACTCGAACGTTCTCAAATCATTCCTCTCGGGGGTTCTTGCGGACATCGTTCTTTTCGTGCCGCTCGAGCTCAACGGCAACTCCGGCAATCCCATCGCGAGCGTCAACTGGAACACTCTAAAACATAGATCGAAAACATAGGATTGATGGCGATTTCTTTCACAGGTGAAATCCTGATTAATTTTCTACTACTAGCTTGCCTCTTCGCGATCTGTCTCCTGGGCGAATGGATATCTGAAAAATCGAAACCTGGGGTTGTCTGGCTGAGCTTCACTGGATTTTTCGTACTAATAACAATCGCAATTTTTCTCCAAGATTGGGTGCGCGTCGGTATTTTAACCCTCGGTCTTTTCCTTGAATTACTGTGGTTTCGACAGGCGATAAATTGGGCATCGGAGGAAATTTTGCTCACCTTGGGGATTAGTGCCTTTTCCGGAACGATCGCCATCGCCTTGCAAGCATTTCTCTTTAGCGTTCTGCTCGACAAATTTCCCTCGGGAACTCAAAACTGGGGGTTGACAGCTTGGGGAACGCCGCTATTATTACAAACTGTAACTTATTTAGTTCTCGAAGACTTAAAACGGTATTCTTTTCATAGACTGGACCACTCGTCGAAGTTTTTTTGGCGATTTCATAAAATTCATCACGGCGTCACGAAACTCAACTGCATTACCGGTAGTCGAGATCATCCCGTATTTAACCTAGGTCATTGGACCTCTGATATCGGCCTAGCCTATCTTCTGGGCGTGACACCGACAGCATTAGCTCTCGGTCTAAGTATTCGGATGGTATTTGGCGGAATTCTTCCCCACTTTAATGTGGACTTTCCCAATACAACCCAGACTTTTCCGTGGTGGGCTTATCTGATCGCAACTCCTAATTTTCATGCTTGGCATCACACCCTACATTGCCGCCCCAACGCAAACCTCGCCGATGTTTTTCCCTTCTGGGACGTGCTATTTGGAACCTTTGAAAAACCTCGTGGCAGTTCGCGGGATTGGCAGTTTGGGTTAAACGATTCCGAGCAACTTCCCCCATCGATCGTCGGGCAACTTGCAGCTCCGTTTCGCAGAGTTGACGAGCTTTCCCAAACTCGATCGATGTAACTTTTAATATCACTTTCGATTTTGAAATTAAGTTTCTCCCTTTTATAGGAATTTAGATAGGAATTCAGAATTGATGAGTTGTCTTGCAGACCCCCTTTCCCCCCAAGAATTTAGCGAATCAGATATTGCCATTGTCGGTATGTCTTGTCGCTTTCCCGGTGCTGAGAATATTGACCAATTCTGGAAAAACTTGTGCAACGGAGTCGAATCGATCTCCTTTTTTTCCGACTCCGATCTCGACTTAGTCGATCCGAGTCTGGTCGATCGTCCCAATTACGTCAAAGCCGGGGCAGTACTCTCCAATATCGACGAGTTTGATGCCGACTTCTTCGGCTACAGTGCCAAAGAAGCCGAGATTATCGATCCCCAACAGCGAATTTTCCTCGAATGTGCCTGGGAAGCCTTGGAGAACGCGGGCTACAACCCCCAACTTCATCAAGAGTTAGTGGGGGTATATGCCGGATCGAGTTCGAGTACCTATCTGATTAATAACGTCTGTCCCAGTCGGGGGTTTTCCCCCCAGCGGCCCTTCCTCAACCATCGTCTGTTTAGAGCGGCGAGCGACTTGCATATCGAGCAGGGGAACAACTCCGATCATTTACCCATGCGGGTGTCCTTCAAACTCGGTTTAAGCGGACCGAGTGTTAACGTCCAAACCACCTGCTCCACCTCATTGGTGGCAGTGCATTTAGCCAGTCAAAGTTTGTATTTCGGTGAATGCGATGTTGCCTTAGCCGGGGGGGTTTCGATCTTCGTTCCCCATCGCATCGGCTATCTCTATCGAGAAGGCATGATTTTGTCACCCGACGGGCATTGTCGTGCCTTCGATGCCGAGGCTCGAGGCACGGTTTTCGGCAACGGTGCCGGTGTGGTCGTTCTCAAATTACTCAAGAAAGCAGTGGCCGATGGCGATTCCATTTACGCCGTCATCAAAGGGTCGGCCGTGAATAACGACGGGGCCGACAAGATGAGCTACACCGCACCGAGCGTTCGCGGACAGGTGGCTGCCATTTCGGAAGCCTTAGCCGTATCCAGAATCGACGCGAGTACGATCGGCTACGTGGAAGCACACGGTACGGGCACGGCTTTGGGCGATCCCATTGAAGTCACCGCTCTGAGCGAGGCATTTGGTCAAAGTACGTCCGAACCCACGGACAAAACGGGGTTTTGTGCCATTGGTTCTGTCAAAACCAATATCGGACATCTAGATGATGCGGCCGGTATTGCCGGACTGATTAAGACGGTACTCGCCCTCAAACATCGCCTGATTCCCCCCAGCTTGAATTTTAGCCGACCGAATCCGAATATCGACTTTACCAAGACCCCCTTTTACGTCAATACCGAACTGGCTCCCTGGAACACGGAGGGCATCCCCCCTCGTGCCGGGGTGAGTTCCTTTGGGATGGGTGGGACGAACTGCCATCTGGTTTTAGAAGCCGCCCCTGAGATCGCGCGCAAACCCAGTGTTGCCGATCGATCCCTCCACCTGTTGACCCTCAGTGCCAAAACAGAGACCGCCCTTCAAGACTTGGCTCGACGATATGCAGACTATCTCGACACCCATCGCGAGATCCCTTTGGGAGATATTTGCTTCAGTGCCAATACGGGACGCCACCAGTTCGGGTATCGATTGGCACTGGTGGCAGACTCTCACGAGCAATTGACCTCGCAATTGCAAGGGTTCTTATCCGAACCGGAACTCCATGGGGGAAATCCGGGGAAAATCGGCTTTCTGTTTACCGGACAAGGTGCCCAGTACGGGAATATGGGTCGCCAACTCTACCAGACACAGCCCGAGTTTCGGAAAATGTTGGATCGCTGTGCCGACATTTTGAAGGACTATCGAGACATTTCCTTACTCGACATTCTCTATGGCGATCGACAGTCGGAATTAGATAACACCGCTTACACCCAACCCGCTCTGTTTGCCATTGAATATGCTTTAGCGCAGCTCTGGAAAGCTTGGGGCATCGAACCGGATGTGGTGATGGGCCATAGTGTGGGGGAATATGTGGCGGCGTCTCTGGCCGGGGTCTTTAGCTTAGAAGATGGGTTGAAGCTGATTGCCTACCGCAGCAGTTTGATGCAAGCCTTGCCCCAAGACGGGGAGATGGTGGCGGTGTTAGCGTCTGAGTCCACGGTGCGATCGATTGTGAGTTCCTACAGCCAACAGGTGTCGATCGCCGCGATTAACGGACCGCAGAGTTTAGTCATTTCCGGGGCGCGAGATGCCATCGGTGCAATCTGTCAGATATTAGACGATCGCGAGATTAAAACCAAGAAACTCAAAGTCTCCCATGCCTTTCACTCACCCTTAATGCAGCCCATGCTGGCTCAATTCGAGCGGGTGGCTCGCGAGATCCGCTTTTCGCCCCCACAAATTCCTCTGGTGAGCAATGTCACCGGAGAACTCATCACAGAGGCAGTTGCCACTCCAGAATATTGGTGCGACCATATCTGCGAACCCGTCCGATTTGCTCGCAGCATGGAACGCCTCAGACAACAGGACGTAGAGACCTTTGTCGAAATCGGACCCAAACCCACCTTGTTAAATATGGGCCGCCGGTGCGATCCGGGAAATTCTTCTAGATTGTGGCTTTCGAGCTTAGATCCCGAACGAGGAGATTGGCAAACCCTACTGACGAGTTTAGCCGAGCTATACCAACAAGGCTACAGCGTCGATTGGCAAGGCTTCGATCGAGACTTCTGGCGGCAACGGGTGCATCTCCCCACCTATGCCTTCCAACGCCGTCGGTATTGGGTCGAACCCTCGAAGCAACCCACCGGGCGCTTTCTGGCAACCCCAGCCCCCGCACCGGGTAAACCACAGGGTCAAGAGCATCCACTCTTGGGGATACCTCTGTCTTTAGCGGGCACTCGCGAGATCCGCTTCCAAGGACAAGTCAGCCAACAGTTTCCTGCATGGCTGGGAGATCATCGCGTGTTTGCCACCACCATTTTGCCGGGAACGGCCTATTTGGAAATGGCCCTAGCTGCCGGAGCGAGCCGATCGGATCGACCTTGTCGGCTAGAAGGCGTTACCGTCCAGAAGGCGCTCGAAATTCCGGAGTCCGGGGAAGCCTTGCCCCTCCAGATGGTGTTGCAATCGGAAGCGGATAAGGCTTACCGGTTTGAGATTTTTAGCCTCGACCTATCTTCTCAAGGGTCGGGGGATATGCAGACTTGGAACCTCCATGCCACGGGGAAGATATTTTTAGAAGAAACCGTCAAACCCGAAACCGTCAATTTGCCAGCACTACAGCAGCAGATGGCAGAAGAAATTCCCGTCGATCGCCTCTACAAAAAGTTTCAACAACAGCAAATTGACTACGGTCCCAGTTTTCACGCGGTCGAGCGAGTGTGGCGCGATCGAGACCGTGCCTTGGGTTACATCGTCCTCCCAGAAGCGGTAGCTGCGGATCTCGAGGGTTATCAGCTTCATCCGGTGTTGCTCGACACCTGTTTGCAAGTGTTAGATGCCACGCTCTTAGAAGAACGAGAAGAAACCTACGTTCCGGTCTTCGTTAAAACCGTGCAGAGGTTCGGTCAACCCAGTTCTCAGATGTGGTGCGATGCCCGACTGCACCCACCCCAGTCCGATCGCCCGGAAACCCTCGAAGCGGACCTGACCTTGTTCGATCTCCAAGGAGAGCCGATCGCCCAAATGACCGGGTTGCAATTGAGACGGGTGCGCCGTCAAACCATGCTCGGCAAGACGGAGAACCCCGAGACGGATTGGCTTTATGAGGTGGTATGGCGCGAGCAAAACCGATCGCCCCTCACTCAAGACCTCCACCCCCCCCAATCTCGCCATTGGTTGCTCTTTGCCGATCGCTCTGACTCGATCGAACACTTAGCATCTTTGTTGCGCGATCGGGGGGAAACTTGCACTCTGGTCTTTCCCGGTCAAACCTATGAAGCGATCGGTCCGAACGAATACCGCCTGAATCCCGGCGTCGTCGAACAGTTTGGGCAGCTTTGGGCATCTCTACCCCCCATTGACGGCATCGTCCATGCTTGGGGGTGGGAGCAACCGGACACCTTAACCGCCCAAACACTGGAGAACGAAGCGTTACTCAGTTGTGGGAGTCTGCTGCATTTAGTGCAGACTGCGCTCGATCGTCGCCTCCCCCTACCCCCGATCTGGGCGATTGCCAAAGGGTGTCCCGGCATTCTAGAACCATCGGTGCCGGGGTTAACCTCATCCTTGATGTGGGGCATGGCTCAAACCATTCCCTTAGAACATCCCGATCTGCGGGTGATTCGGGTCAATTTAGATCCGACGGTGCCCGCGTTCGACTTAGCGCAGGCCTTATTCGCAGAAGTCTTCCCGCTTCAGTCTGCCGAATCCATCGAAGACCAAATAGCCTTGGGTCGGGGCACCCGCTACGTGGCGAGATTGGTGCGCCGTCAAACCGCTGCGGCGTCCGATGGAGAAATCGAATTGCCAGTCGGCGACGATCGCCCCTTTGCCTTGAACGTCGCCGAGCGAGGAACCCCCGATCGCCTGGAGATCCAAGCTTGCGATCGCCAACCTCCCGCCCCTGGGGAAGTGGAAATTCGCGTAGGCGCAGCCGGACTGAACTTTATCGATGTCCTCAATGTCTTGGGACTGTATCCGGGCCAACCTCCTTTGGGGATTGAATGTGCCGGGGAAATCGCAGCCAAAGGAGCGGGGGTTACGGGATTGGAAATTGGCGATGCGGTAATGGCGATCGCCTCGGGGAGTTTCAGTCAATACGTGACGGTGGATGCCAACCTCGTCGTGCCCAAGCCCGCTAACTGTACCTTTGAAGAGGCGGCCACCCTCCCGGAATCCTTCTTAACCGCTTACTGGAGCTTACATCACCTAGCGGCGATCGCACCGGGCGATCGCGTGCTGATTCACGCCGGCTCCGGTGGCGTCGGTCAAGCGGCCGTACAATTGGCCGTTCAAGCCGGGGCCGAAGTCTATGCCACCGCCAGTCCGAGCAAGTGGCACGCCTTGGAAGCTCTGGGGGTGAGAGCGGTGATGAACTCCCGCACCCTCGACTTTGCCGAGGAAATTATGGCACGAACAGACGGGCAGGGAGTCGACATCATCCTCAACTCCCTGACGGGAGAGGGCTTCATTGCCAAAAGCGTCAGCGTACTCGCCAAAAACGGGCGCTTTCTCGAACTGGCCAAACGCGACATCTGGAGTCTGGAGGAAATGGCACGGGTGCGATCGGATGTCTCCTACTTCAAGATCGACACCACCCAAGCCTGTCGGGAACAAGCCCCGAAAGTTCAGCAGATGCTGCGCCACCTGGTGCGGCAAGTGGAAAACCACCAACTCAAACCCCTGCCGAAAACCGTCTTTCCCCTCCAGTCAGCCATTCGTGCGTTTCGCACCATGCAACAAGCCAAACATATCGGCAAGATCGTGTTGGCGTTCCCCACCGCCCCATCGACGATCGTGCGGGCCGATGGCAGCTATTTAATTACCGGAGGAATGGGAGGCTTGGGATTGCGGGTTGCCCGCTGGTTGGTGGAGAAGGGGGCGCGTCATCTGATTTTAATGGGACGCCAGGGGGCAACCGCCGCGATCGCCCCTCAAATTGAAGAACTCGAGGGCACCGGCGCAAGCGTCACGTGCCTGCGTGCGGATGTATCCGATGAGTCGCAGATGAGGGCCGTGTTTGCTGATTTAGCGATCGCCGCTCCTCCTTTATTCGGTATTATCCACGCCGCCGGGGTGTTGGAGGATGGCGTGCTGCAACAACAAACCTGGGAGCGGTTTGCACGGGTGATGGCACCCAAGGTGCAAGGGGCATGGAATCTTCATGCATTCACCCAGAACCAGCCGTTAGATTTCTTCGTGTTGTTTTCTTCGAGTGCTTCTGTGTTGGGTGCCCCCGGACAGGCTAACTATGGGGCGGCCAATGCCTTTCTCGACGCTCTGGCGGCTTATCGACGCAGCCAAGGGCGACCGGGTTTAAGTATTAATTGGGGCCCTTGGGAGGAAGTGGGGATGACTGCGGCATTGCAACTCAACGATCGTCTCCGGGAAAAAGGTGAAGACAGTATTCCACCGGAAGCGGGTTTGCAGATCCTCGAGCAACTTCTCCAACGCTCAGCGGTACAGGTGGGGGTCATGCCGATCGATTGGTCGCGTTTCTTCGAGAGGAGCGGGACGATTCCACCCTTGTTCGGTGAGGTGTACGACCCCGCACAAGACCGGGGCACACAAGATCGGGGACATCTAGATCCGCGAGAGTTTCGCCAATCCTTACAGAAGTTGCCGGTTGAGGAGCGCACAGCGAGCCTCAAAACTCACCTACAAACCCAAGCGGCCAAAATTCTGGGGACGGATACTGCCGCCCGAGTGCCCACAGAGAAACGCTTGGTGGATTTAGGACTCGATTCTCTGATGGCGATCGAATTTTTGAGTTTGGTGCAATCGAGTTTGGGACTTTCGTTGAGTTCGGCATTGCTCTTCGAACGTCCGACGATCGACGCACTGGTGGATTATGTTTTGGAGGAATGGGTTGAGATCCCAGATGCCGATGGGGTTGCCCAGAATAACGGCAAGAGCGATGAATTGAAGACTGGAGAGCGTTCTACGGCGATCGCCATTCAACCGGAGGGGACCAAATTGCCGTTATTCTGCGTTGCGGGCATTTTGGGCAGCGTGTTCGATTTTTATGGTTTGGCACGCTATCTGAACCCGGAGCGACCCCTCTACGGACTGCGATCGTACGGGTTAATGCCGGGAGAGACACCATTAACCTCGATGGCGGAAATTGCCTCGCAGCAAATTCAAGCCATCCAAGCGATTCAACCGCAAGGTCCCTATCACTTGGCCGGGCATTCTTTTGGCGGAAAAGTGGCGTTTGAGATGGCTCGACAACTCCAAGAACGGGGAGAAACCGTGTCGTTCCTCGCGATTCTGGATATTTCGGCAGTCTTGGCCGGTCGAGATCGGGCACTCGAGGACTGGGACGATCCGCAATACATCATTCAATTGGCAGAAATTTATGCAGGAAGTCGTGGTGAAGAATTTAAGCTCGATCTGGAAAATTTGCAGGAATTAGATACAGACGATCGACTTCACTTGTTATTCGAGCAATTACAACAAAATGGTCAGAAGCTGACTTGGAGCGAACTGCAACAAATTTTCTCCGTGTATCGCAGCAACACGATCGCGGATACCGCCTATATCCCGCAGAAAATTAACATTCCCATTACTTTGTTGAGAGCGACAGACATCGGTCAGTTCGACTTTCTCCCCGATGCTGCGGCCACCGAGTGCGATCGGACTTGGGGTTGGTCTGAGCGGTCAACTCAACCGATCGAACTTCATCAAGTTCCCGGCAATCATTTCACGATGGTCAAGGAACCTCACGTACAAATTCTCGCTCGGCAACTCAACATTGGTCTGGGAGTCGATCTAAAAGATTAAAACTGCAAAAAATTAACGCGAACATTTAAAATGTTTGTGTCAATTTGGCGTGCAAGTGTAAAAAAAACAGGGGAGATATGAACTAAAAAAATAATAAAATGAAACGAAAAAGTGACTAAAAATTTGATATTCTTTTAGATAAGAATTTCCACTCTAAAAATATCAAAAAAACGAATTGCTTAAATCAAGATCGAGCGAGCTTTGGATCTTGCGATTTCAATAGATCGATTCGTTCATCTCTGTTCTTAGAATAAACCAACTCAACTCTCGGATATTTTATGAATCAAATTGACACGAAAGTCAAAACAACTCGTCCTTTGTCCCCAGAACAAATTGCTCGGTATCACAAAGATGGCTTTCTCATCATTCGAAATTTTTTCGATATTGATGAAATTGAACCCCTGCGTCAAGCCTGCGAGCAAGATCCTAGTGTCATGGGCTATCAAACCAAAATTCTTGATAGTTTCGGCAAAATTTATAAAGTGACCACTTGGACGGATTTAGAAGAAACCTATCTCGGTGTTTTACCCAGAATCGCTCGCGTGGTAGACGGATCTGAGGCAGTATTGGGCGAAGAATGTTATCACTGGCATTCCAAAATTCTCAAGAAAGATCCCTACAGTGAAGGAACTGTCGATTGGCATCAAGATTGTGCGTTCTGGTATCACAATGGCTGTCTGTTTCCTCACTTTGCAACCTGCACGATCGCGATTACAGCGAATACCAAAGAAAATGGTTGTATTCAAATGGTCAAAGGATCTCATCTAGCCAGCCGATTTGATATGGGTCGGGGAGATCAAGCGGTATTTGCCGATCCCAAGCGGGTCAAAGAAATTCTCAAGCGCCTAGAGGTCGTCGATTGCGAGATGGAACCGGGGGATGTGATGTTCTTCCACGGCAATACCTTGCACTGTTCGGGTCCCAATCTTACGAGCGAAACGCGCACCGTGGTTCATTGCCATTACAATGCTGTTTCCAATGCACCGTTTTGGGTGGAAGGACAAGAACATCACCAATACAAACCCATTGAAAAACTACCGGATTCCGCCATTAAAGAAGGTTGCTATAACTCAGTCTTCGAGCAGCAAAAATTCCATCCCAATGAAGAAGGAGAGACCGGTGATGGCGGGCTAGGCATCTTCAAGAAACAGGATTGGTACGTGAGTATGGAAAGCGACTACAGTGGCAAAGAAAGTCCCTTTGCCGACTTAGACGTTTCGCGTTAATTTGTGTCTAAATTCATTGAACTAAATCGATCGAAGAGGGAGCATTACGACTATGTTGTGTCGGGAAAACCACATATTAACTCGCGAAGAAAATCGGGTTTTGAATCTCGAAGAATATCGCCAGGGCAAAACCCATCTCCAAAGCCGTCCGCTGTATGTCATGGTGGAATTAACTCAGGGCTGCAACTTGCACTGTTCGATGTGCCGTCCTGAAGTCATCCCCATTACCTCTCGGATGATGTCGGAAGATGTTTATCACCGAATTGCTCGAGAACTTTTTCCCACCGCAGAAATGGTCGATTTGCGTGGAGATGGCGAAAGCCTAATCTTGCCACAGATTGCCAAATACATTGAAGTGGCATCGGACTATGGCGTGGCAATTCGCCTTGTGAGCAATATGTCTTTCCAACGGGATGAGATCCTCGATTTGCTAATTGAAAAAGGCTGTTATCTTTCCATTTCCGTGGATAGTCCCGATCCGGAAATCTTTGCAAGTTTGCGTCGTGGCGGCAACTTGGGCAAAGTAGAGCGAAACCTGAGAAAGTTAGCTGCGGGTTATCACCAACGCTGGGGGTCCACGGAGCGACTCAATCTCACCACCACCGTGCAGCGTCCCGCCTTAGAATCTTTACCGGATCTGGTGGATTTTGCCGCAGATATCGGCATTGGCGAAATTCGCTTAGCCAGCGTTCACGCATCTCCCGATTCACCCTTGAGTTTGCACGAGCGCGATGCCGAGGTCGATCTTGCTCTCAAGGGAATGCAGGAGCGCAGTCGGCTGCATGGAGTCAGAGTGAACGCCTCGACAACGGTGGGGAGCATCCCCCAAAAGCCCGACGATACCGCCGCTTGCTTGCATCCCTGGAGTTATGTCTCGTTTAAATACGACGGGTATATTGGCTTCTGCGATCATTTGATTGGCACGGGTTCGGAAATTTACCATCTCGGTCATATTGACGAATCCTCGTTTGACGAAGTCTGGAATGGGGAGAAATGGCAAACGTTACGCCAGGAACATCTCACCAGTCGTTGCGAGGGGGCACCCTATTTTAAAGAATGTAGCTGGTGCTATAAAAATCGTTTCATCGATTTTGAGGATGTCTTTTTACCTGAAGCGAAAGCTCAAATTCGATCGCTGTAATCCTCATGGAATCGAAACGCGAAATCGTGAATCTTCCTCCCAAGATCTCGGCGATCTCCGAGGCTCCACCCCCTAAATTGCCGATCGGATCGGAAGATTTTTGGGCGTTTGTTTCCTTGTTAGGTGCTCCGCTCGCCTTTTCTTGGGTTCCAGCACTCACGAAATGGGGAGCCATGGAAATTAGCCCGGAAACGACGATTTTCGATCGCTTTTTTCTCAGCACCCTGATACTCGGGTTGGGAATTGGGGGGATGCGTGTTTATCGTCAACTGACGCAGAAACCAACGTCCTCTCAACCCTTATCCGGGCCACCCACTGGCTCCCGATCCATCTGGATGCTCTTGGCGATCTCAGGCACTTTTTTGGCCGGTATGCTGCTCACTTTAGCCGGGTCTTTAATGAGAACAACGGTTGCCAATTGCGAACTCATTAATAATCTCACCCCGCTTTTCGCGGTCTTCGGGGGCTGGCTTTTGTTTAAACAAGACTTTAATCGGCGTTTTCTGCTCGGATGCGCGATCGCGATTTCGGGATTGTTCGTCCTTGGCTTCAATGACTTTCACATCGGAATGGAGACCTTACAAGGCGATGGTCTCGCCCTACTCTCAGCACTTCTACTCGCATCCTATCTCCTGGGTGTCGAACAACTTCGCACTCACTTGAAGGCCCAAACAGTACTCTTGGGATGTTTTGCTTGCGGAACGCCCTTAACGTTGATTGTTGTGGCGTTCGATCGACAAAGCCTGTTTCCAAATTCCTGGCAAAGTTGGATTGCCATTGTGAGTATGTCCGTTTCCGGTTTGCTGGCTCAAGGACTTCTGTTGTACAGCCTCAAGCGGTTTTCTTCGGGATTAGTTTCTCTGGTTTTTTTGGTAACACCGTTTACGACGGCTTTCATCGCCTGGATAATGTTTTCGGAAGCGTTAAGTCTTTCGAATTTACTGGCATTTTGTATCGTAATTTTAGGATTGTCTGTGAGTATTTCCAGCTCGTCGACGACCCAATCAATAGACAACCCTCTTTAAGTTCCGTTGACTTGATTGTTAAACAATAGAGTTCAAAGGAGAGCCAATATGATCCTACAAACCCAGAACTTGGGACTTCCGGGAAACTATTATACAGATCCTCAAATCTTTGCCCGAGAACTCAAAACGATTTGGCATCGAACCTGGCAATTGGTGGGTCGGCAGGAAACTCTTGCCGAACCCGGTGATTACCTCACATATACCCTCGGAGAAGAGCCGATTTTCGTCGTGCGAGATGTTGATGGCTCTCTCAAAGCAATGCACAATATTTGTCCGCATCGAGGTGCTCAGTTATTAGAAGGGCAAGGTCATTGCGATCGTCACAAAATCACTTGTCCGTATCATGCCTGGACCTATGGTTTAGATGGAAAGCTTCTAGGAATCAGCAAACCGAAGCTGTTTCCCAACCTCGATAAATCTCAAATTCAGCTACTTCCAGCTAGAGTTGAAACCTGGGGTGGATTTATTTTTGTCAATTCCGATGCCCAAGGAGAGTCCCTAAAAGATTATTTAGCAGGGATGCCGGCTTTCTTGGAACAGTACGATCGAGATTGGATGTCTTTACGAGAAGTCGATCGATGGTTCTACGACCAACCCATTAACTGGAAGTTGATTGTGGAAAATTACGTCGAAGATTATCATTTTGAAACCGTCCACAGTCAAGGATTTGGTACGGTTTATGACGGTGACAATATCCGCAGTATTCCCACAGGTCGTCATCTCCGAATTGAAGTTCCTTATACTACCGATCGGGGAGGAGAATTTTTCACCAGTTTTTCAGAAGCTGGAAAAGTATCTTATCAGGGATATATCTTTCCCAATATGATGCTCAACCCGCACAAAAACTTCCTCTCTGTCTTTCATCTAATTCCCTTAGATGCAGGACATACAAGAGTGGAGATTATTATTTATCAATCTCCGGAGCAATTTTCTGGTGTTCCGTGTCAATCGCCACAGTTTCGTCAGGGATTTGATACTTTAATGGAAGAAGATTTTTCAATTTGCCGGAAAATTCAAACCGGAATTCATTCCCGGGCATATCAAGTTTCCCAACTTGCAGAAGAACATGAATTGGGAATTTCTCACTTTCATAATGTTCTTTCAGAGTATCTCTATGTTTCGGGAAAATTAGCAACGATTGCCTGCAATTAAACTTTTTCATGAAGTTTAAAGAGTCCTGTAAATCGTCAAGACTCATTCAATTTTTCTAATATCTTTTAGGAGTAAACGATCGTGATTATCCGAAAACTCAGCCAACTGATCGACTCAGAACGCGATGTCGCCTGGGGCAACGGGCAAAGTCGCAGATTTCTCATCGCCAAAGATGGCATGGGCTATTCCCTAACCGATACCATCATTGAGGCGGGAACGGAATCGTTTTTACAATACACCAATCATCTAGAAGCTTGCTATTGCATTGAAGGCGAAGGGGAAGTCGAAGTCGATGGCACGATCTATGCGATTCAACCGGGTACGATGTATGCTTTGAATCGACGGGAAGCCCATTATTTGCGGGCAAAAACTCAGATGCGTTTGATTTGTGTCTTTAATCCGCCCCTTCAAGGTTATGAATCTCACAAGTTGTCAACTGGAAACAGTTCCAGTTATGCCATGTCAATTTACTAAACGATAGGCGATCGATCTCGTCAATCTGACAACATCAAGAAACGGGTTTCTGCTTGAATCAGGACGATCGTTTTTGAGACTCCCTTCACAGAGACCCGATTTCATCCAAGTTTTCGATATCGATCGTCTTTGTTACACTCGATCGAATTCTATTTGAACCCACGAACGAATAGAACGTGAACCCGAAATCTAGTGACTTCAGGATCGATATCGATCGTCAAATCCATAACACTCTTTGAAAGTCTTTCAGATTTTTATGGATATTACAACTAATAATATTTGAACGATAAGTCTGTTAATTATATAAAAATAATAACGATAAAATGAAGCAACTAGTTTATAATTCGCTGCTCAAAATTGTAGGTATAGCGGCGATCGCATTTCTAGTCTTAGCAACTTTTAAAAGTTTGCATTATCTTAACATTTACTATTCCCTATTCGCCTATTTCTGCGGATTTGGTATAATCGTTGGAGCTATATTTTTTACTTATTTTATCATTGTCAATCTCCATACCACCAATCCCATCGGAGTCGATCGCTTAAGTTCTGAAACGCCAGAAGTTGCCGTCATTATTCCGATTTATAATGAAGATATTCATTTTTTGAAAGAGACTCTAGATAGCATCATTCAGCAGGATTATCCTATTGATAAAATTAAGCTGTTCGTGGCCAATGATGCTCACCGAGAAGATATCGCCACATTAACAACTGTCATCCAGTCTGCTTATCCCCAACTTTCCTGTTATCACATTTTACCACCCTCTAAAAGTTCTCCCGATCGTCAAGGTGAAGCGAAAGCAGGAGCTCTCAATGCAGCTTGGATGGAAATCTGCCATCGTTTTCCCCATATAGAATATATAGAAACGCGAGATTGTGACGATTGTGTCGGCGATCCTCAGTTTTTGAGAAAGTGTACGACCTATTTAATGGATCGTCCTACTGTCGGTTTAGTGCAAACTTATAAAGAAACAGAACTCATAGATGAATCCGATCCATTTGATACTCGAGAAGTTTTTTTACAATCTTATGTTTTACCGGGAAAAATTACTCTAGGTGGTGTCTTTTCGTTAGGTTCGGGTGCTATTTATCGTCAGAAAGCACTGGTAGAGGCAGGTGGATTTGATGCTTGGAATATGGTTGAAGATGTCACAACAACCGTTCGTATTCTTCAAAAAGGTTGGACTTCCCAAGCACTAGATGTTATTGGGGTTGCGACTCAAGCACCCGTCACCGATTTAGAAAATTTTTTGAAACAACGTTCGGTTTGGTCTTTAGATGCCTTGCGATTAGTGTTTTTTGGGGATTTGTCAGGACTCAATTTCCAACAACGGTTAGCTTTCTGTACTAAAGGTCTTAAAGAACTACTATACCCAACCTCTATTTTTCTATTAAATATCGCGATCGCGATTTCTTTAATTGTCGGTCAACCGATGTTTCTCACGGTGCCACCCATTACCTTTATCGCCATCGCCGCTATTGCTGCTTTTGAGTTATTGAATCTTAAAGGAAACATAGTTTTTGGATGGAAACACAAAACTCTTGAATTTGCCTTGCTATTTGCTAATCTAAAAATGATTTGGGTCGCGATTGTGAATGGGAAAGATAAAAAGCCTCAATATGTTGTCACCCGAAAAACCGCTCAATATCAATCGTATCTTCGCTATTGTCGATCGCATATTTTCCTATTAATTCTATTAGTCATCGGCATTCTTCGAGTTTCGATCGCTGGTACAGTTCCAGAACATAGCCTCTTATTTTTCGGTGCAATTTACTGGTCGATCAGAATCCTCGATGTCCTCCGTTTAGGATTGTATCAACCCCGCGACCTTCAAAGCACTTGAAACGATATGAACACTCTCAAACCGGAGGTTTCGGTTTGGGAAAGCGATCGTAATGGAAACAAGCGTGAGTGTGGATTGGCGATTTCGTATAGACGATACTAGAGTCAAGCTTTCAAAGATTTATCCAACCTCACAAACTTCATGAAATGAAGTACTCATTTTACCTGTCGTTGCTGGTTGAAAAAAAATGAAAATTGTACTCATAGTAGTCTACTTTGGACAGTGGCCTGTCTGGTTTCCGGCTTTCTTACAATCGTGCAAGTATAATCACAAGATAGATTGGTTGTTTTTTACTGATTGTCCAGTGCCAGAAATAACGATCGATAATGTTAATTTTATTTCTTTTACAGCTGAAAAATTTAATTTATTAGCAACGAAAAAAATAGGCTATCAGATAAAACTAATTCAACCTTATAAACTCTGTGATTTTAAACCTTGCTACGGTCTTATTTTTTCAGAATACATTAAAAAATATGATTTTTGGGGTCACTGCGATGTTGATATTATTTGGGGGCAAATCCGAGAATTTATCACTGATGATATCCTCTTAAATCACGATATCATTTCAGCCAGGAAACAGAATTTATGCGGTCATTTTACACTGTATAGAAATAATCCCTCGATCGAAACTCTTTTTACTCAACATCCCAATTATCAAACGATATTGCAATCCGAGAAAGTATTTATCTCTGACGAACACGAAATGACCGATCTTGTTAGAGCTTTGGCGAATCAGAACTCATTAAGAGTGTATTGGCCAAAATTTCTCCTCAATTTCGATCGTCCAGTCAACGATACTCCATCCATTCTAGGCGAATTCACAAATAGATGGTACTGGGAGCAAGGCAAATTGTACGATCGAGGCGAGCAAAATAATCGTCAAGATGAGATTATGTATCTCCATTTTATGACTTGGAAAAAAACACTAAAAGAATGCTCTTTTGATTACTCTGCCAATCCTGAATATTTTTATATTTCCTATTCCCAGATAAGCGGTTCTTAGATGACAAACGTTAAGCAAGCTTTGAAAAGAGTTGCTCGATTAATTCATCACACACAATCTCGTTATTTTTAAACCAAGAATTAGGATGGTACTCTTGCCAAACGTTAATTCGATTTTTCTTGGCTTCTATAAATTCACGATCGAAGTTAGGTTCCCAAGTCGGTAGATAAGAAATAATTTCCGTTATGACTGCAATCGGAGCTTTAATTAACGACTCATACTCAACGACTAAGTCGGCAAACAAATCTGCCCATCGATTACTTAACTGGTTAAGTAGATAAATTTTTTGATAACTATTGAGGTTCTCAGTGAGAGACTGAAGAGCAAAAACTCGACTCAGGGCATCTAATTCTTCATTTAACCCCACATCGTCGATCGTTGTTTCTACACCATTTTCTAGATTAACTTGAGGTTTGCCAGGATTTTTTCTCAAAAACATTCCGACAAAAGAAGCATAGATATCACGAGGATTTCGTCTGAGATTAACAATCAAAGCTTGGGGAAAATTGAATTTCAACCAAGGTAAGCGAAAATCAATGCGATTGAATTGTAAAACTTTTAATTTTGGAGGATAAGTAGAAAGGAGAAAGTGGATGTAGTCTTTTAATTCATCACTTTGCTCTGTTGCCGACATGACAATATGGGTAAGATTAAACTCTCGACGAAAATATTTGATTAATTTTTTTCTATCCAGGAATTGATAATCAGCAAGGTAACCCCCCTTCAGGGTATGAGCAAATTGTAATTTGTCTTGTTGAGTTTGCCGGTCATCTTTATCTAAATTATCAATTAAGTGATAATTTAAAGGCTCATAAAAAGTTGCAGTATTTGCTAAGCTAGAAAACAATGAGTATAAATAAGTAGAACCCGTTCGGTATCTAGCGGTGATAAAGATGCTACTTTTAAGGGTTTCTTGAGGAGATAAATCCTTGAGAGGGATATTTTCTACTAAATAAGCTGAGAGTTCGGGAAAATTCGCGGGTCTATTCATCATTCAATCAATTAAATAGCCAGTCGTGCTAGCCTGTATACTTAACATCGAATTTGCTAATGACACCGTTGTACTTGAAAGGTCCCCGTTCAAAATAGGCTTCTGATACGGGTGAGTAGTTATCCATGCCTACGTCAAACGCATCATTAGCTGTAAAGCCAAGGGGTGCAATACGAGGAACTGTACCTGAGATAATCTTACAACCGTTGGCACGAACGGTAATCGTCATGGAGTTTGACCCCCGACCAGTCGTTTCCGAATCGATAACGAACTTTACTTTGCCTGTGGGCAGGGGACGATTCGAGGTCATATGGGTGCGTTCTACCTCGAACAGGTTGTACTCGTAGTTGAGTTGACCGCTATCCAACCAAAGAGCGAGACCTCCTGAATAACCCCCAAGGGCATAGAGTACGCCCTGGGCATTGTCATTCAGCTCTGTTTCAATTGTCACTCGGCTGCTGCGGGAGCCAAGTTTTGGGGCGGTAAATTCTGGCACTCCGGTCACATTCTGAGTGTAGTGAAATTCTGTTGCTCGGTTAGAAGGGGCATCCTCTGGATGAAATACGACCGACCACAAACCACCGCCAATGGGATAGACTTTATTTTCTTGTGCCGCTAGATCGAACTTAGCCTTCATCCTTTGTAGTTTTTCCGGGTAAATCTGAGCCAAGTTATGGGCTTGGGAGAAATCATTATTGAGATCGTACAGTTCCCAGGTATCTTTATCTGGCGTCCAGGTGGCAATACTGGGGTCGATGCTTGCTAGCCAAGGAGTAAAAGGGCCAGAGGCTGATGCCATCCAACCATCTTCGTAGTAGCCTCGGCTACCCATAATTTCAAAGTACTGACCTGGTTTTTGCTCTGGTGCGGTGGCGTTATTGAAGGTGTAGGCCATGCTCACCCCATCAATCGGATCTTGGGTAACGCCGTCTACCATTTCCGGCGGTGTAATGCCAAGGAGATCGTAGATGGTGGGAACAATATCGATGACGTGGTGGAATTGCGATCGCACCTTCGAGTCAGGCTTAATTTGCTTTGGCCAGGACACAATTAGCGGTGTACGGGTACCACCCAAATGGGAGGCAACCAGTTTAGTTGCCTGGAAAGGAGATCCCCCTGCCCAAGCCCAACCGGCGTGATACATGTTGGCCGTCTTTGAGCTTCCCAAAGCATCCAATCCACCAATGATATCCAGAGCACGGATATGATCTTTAATCTCGGTGGCAATGCCATTTTGAGTCAACAGTTCGCTAATCGTGCCTCCCACCCCTTCCGCACTCGCTCCGTTGTCACCCCAAATGTAGAAGATGAGGGTATTGTCGCGAATGCCCAGATTTTCCAACTCATCCACCAGGCGTCCAGCCTGAGTGTCCGCGTGTTCCAGGTAACCTGCATAAACTTCCATCAGGCGCAGTTGGAATGCCTTTTCATCTTCAGGAATATCATCCCAGGCAGCCAATGTCTCAGCTCGAGGGGTTAGTTCGGTGTTGGCAGGAATCCAACCCAGCTCCTTTTGATGGGCAAAGATGCGCTCTCGCATGACATCCCACCCTTCATCGAACTTGCCCTGATACCGATCGGCCCATTCTTTAAAAATATGATGTGGACCATGGACTGCACCGGGTGCCCAGTACATCAGGAAGGGTTTTTCAGGAGCGAGTGCCTGGTGCTGACGCATCCAGTTCACAGCTCGATCGGTCATATCTTCTGTGAAATGGTATCCTTGTCGCTTGGGCGTTGGGATGCGACTGGTATTTTCGACAATAGCTGGTTCGTATTGAGAAGATTCTGCAGCCAAAAACCCATAGAAATACTCAAAACCCAGATTCGTCGGCCAGCGATCGAATGGTCCCATGGTTGTGGTTTCAATTGCAGGGGTGTTATGCCACTTACCAAAAGCAGAAGTATTGTAACCATAGTATTGTAAAACTTTTGCCACTGAGGCCGCAGTTGCAGGCCAAGAACCAGAGTAGCCGTCCCAGTTGTTTGCCAGCTCAGCAATTTGTCCGAACCCAACGCGATGGTGATTGCGTCCTGTGAGCAATGCGGCTCTGGTGGGAGAACACATGGCCGTGTTGTGAAATCGATTGTAGACAATCCCAGTTTTGGCAAGTTGGGAAACCGTTGGGGTATGGATGTCACCGCCAAAGGTCTCGGATAATGATGGACCCGGATCGTCCAACATGACCATCAGGATGTTGGGAGGATCTACAGGTAAATGAGATTCTGGCTGGGTTGGTTTGTGGACGGAGGCTCCAATAGTACGTTTGGCAACACTACCAGAGGATGTTGGCGGAAACGGTAAACGACTGCCATCCAGTGCGAAGCCAGGCTGGACAAAGCTTACTATCAGCATTATTATCAGCAGTCCCGTAAAAAAATGCCTGAAGTCGCTTAATCTTTTTCCCATCGTTTAATTTAATCTTTACACACTATTTTCTTTGGAGCTAACAAGACGATGAAAAACGAATGGATTAACCTCCACGTATTTGAAGACCAAAATACTGAGCCAAATATTCCACAAGATCGTGGTTAGAGCTGTGGTGATAGCCGCTCCTAAAATCCCGAATTTTATGATGGCAATCGGGTTCAAAACTAAATTGATTAAGGCCGTGTAAGCAAAAACCTTGGCTGACTTATTTTGATGACCGGTCATAACCAAGATATAACCAACAGAACCACACAAGGCACTCACGATCTCTCCGATTACAATCACTTTTAGCTCCAAATTCGCCGCAATAAACTCGGAGCCAAATACTCCTAAAATCGGCTGGGAGAAGATAATTAAAATGAGAGCAATCGCTACAGAGGGCCAGAAAATCCATGTGGCTGTAGTCGATATCACTGTTTGCAAGCCCTTTCGATCGTTTTGAACGTTGAGGGAAGCGAAGGCAGGAGCTGCCACAGTATTGATAACCTGTAAAAAGAAAGTCACCCAAATCGCTGTACTCGTGGCTGCGGTATAAATCCCTGCTTCTTCAGGTCCTAGTAACAAACCAATTATGACGACATCAGTTTGAAACAGGAGAACTGCGAATGCTCCTTGGAGTAATAAAGGTAGGGAAATACTGAACCATTCACGGTAGGCATAGACTGGAGTAACCTTTTCCACCTGTTGGTTTAGCCTTTCCCAGAGTAGCCACAACTGAAACATGACCACTCCCAACAACATCAGGATAGCCATCGCGATCGCTGGTTCGCTGGTTAGGGAATGGTTGTACTCAAAGAGGACAAATCCGCCACACAGTACCAAAACAGGCCAAATAACTTGATAGGGAGCATAGGCTAAGGTAATGTCTTCTAATGCTCTAGAAGTTTCTAACTGCAATTCTACTAAAGCTCGTAGCAAAACCATCCAGATGCCGATGAGTAGTGGAGTGACATAGGCAAACTGATAGTATCGATCGATCGCGAGAATTACTATCGTACCGCCTAAGCACAATAAGGAACCAGCTAGGACCGTGAGGAGCCAACTCCCTCGAACTAAACCCCGCAAAAGACCCCAATTTTGTTGAACTCGGTATTCCGAAACCAGACGTAGAACAGTGTGAGGGAAACCAAGTCCAGCAGGAATCGCTAGCAACCACGACCAAGAGATGACATATTTATAGATGCCATACTCGGTTGAACCCATCCAGCGGGCTAGGGATATTTGCAGCAAGTAGGTCAGAGCCAAACCAGCGATTTGTAAAACTAAGGCAATGCCCGCATCTCTGGTGAGAGCAGCCAAGTTAGGACTGCTTTCAGTGGGAGATATTGAGGTTGGAGTCATGAAGGATAATGAGAACTAAATTTATTTGACAACTGGTAACCGTTCACACTCTAATTCCTAGGGCTAATCGTGGTAAAAAATTAAATTTTTTTGATTGAATGAGAACATCAATCGAGTCGCGACTAACCGGTAAAATACAAAATAACAAAAAGAAAAAAAATTACTAAATTAGCCAATCAAAATGAAATCTCAT
Organism: Zarconia sp.; assembly: GCF_057467645.1. Taxonomy (NCBI): domain Bacteria; kingdom Bacillati; phylum Cyanobacteriota; class Cyanophyceae; order Oscillatoriales; genus Zarconia; species Zarconia sp. The sequence continues at coordinate 20,837 of NZ_JBRJXU010000181.1, read as the reverse complement.
AAAAATTAGCGTATTTTATTAAGCGATCGGGTCCCTTTTTTTGTTGACCTACTATTGCTTTTCAAAGAAATAATTTAATTGCCGTGCAGGTGAAGTTTTTATGGATGACTACTTAGATGTAATCAATCCCATTTTTTTGACATCGATCGCTAACCGATGGTCATCTCAATTCATTGAACTCTTAGCCATTCTGGACGACTGAAATTTTGAAGAGTCGTTCTGATTGGGTTCAAACTTTGAATTTTTCGAGGTTCCCCGGTTTTTGTCTATGCAATAGGGAGCTCGGAGAGACTAGTACAAGAGGGTGGGAAGACAACGATAGCGTTGTTGAATGAGGTATGGACGCTTTTCTACACATTCCCCCGTTCGAGAGGAACTTAATATTGACGATCGGACCTCACTGACTTGAGAACTGCGACACTATTGATGATTACTTCAATGCCTTACCCTGAGATCGCTCGCACCCAATCTTATCTGGTTTGGAAAGTTACACCTTCGTATACTAGTCGATTAAACCGGTTTTAGTACGCTTAAAATGAAGTAAATGTGTCTTGTAACTATTTACAGCATTTTGCCGTCAGAGGGAACTGTTGAGAACCGGAAAGTGATGAAGGTTATTTGCACGTGGTTAAAAACTGGAGTAAAATCCTAGTTTTTTTCTTTTTCCCAATTTTAACGTAAGTCAGTACTAAATTTGAGGCTTACCGATCGAAAAATATGTGTTCTCTTGTTACGACCCACATTCTGCACTTTGAAGTGTCACTCCTAGAGAATATCAATTCTCCAAAAAGATAAGGGTCTGTTTGTTTCTCCCTGGGCTTCTCCTGCTTTCAAGGGAATGCTTTTTATTATCGATGCGTTCGCGCGCGCGTCTCATGCAGGAGAATCGAGCATTGGAATGGAACGAGATTTCATGGGTTTTCTCTCCCTGGTACTCCCCCAACTGCCTTACCTAACATCCATCGGAATCCAAAAAACAGACCCCGATCGGAGCTTTTCCTGCCCCGATTTCCGCTATCAACCTGCTGTTTGAGGTTTCGCACTCACCAAGATTTCACCTTTGAGCATCCGTTGAGCCGCATCGAGCAGCACTTCTTCCAAATAAGGTTTGGTAAAGTAGCCCCGCGCCCCCAACTCGATCGCCATTTGCTTGTGTTTCTCTGCGGTACGAGAGGTGAGCATCGCGATCGGTAACTGGCTCAAGTGACTATCTTTATGCATGCGCGAGAGCAGTTCCATGCCGTTCATGCGAGGCATTTCCATATCGCAGAACACCAATTCGCAGGGAATGCCCGATCGCAGTTTGTCCCAAGCTTCCTGGCCGTCCCGCGCTTGTTCCACCCGATATCCTGCCTTCTTGAAGGTCATCGAGAGCAGTTCGCGCACGGTAATCGAATCGTCGATAATCAGGACTGTCGGTTCCGTCTTCTCGCGTACCGGTTTTGCCGGGGCATTCCCATCGTCCCACAGAGACACGTTGGCTTCCCGGCGGACGCGACCCATAGACAGGTCGATGAGTTCGAGAACGTCGGCAATCGGCACGATCCGACCGTCCCCCATCACCGTGGCCCCAGCAATTCCCATGGGTTTGGGCACCGGTCCTTCGAGCTGCTTGATCACGATTTCTTGTTCGCCCATCACCTGATCGACTTGTACCGCCAGATAGGTGGTTCCCGATCGTACGATCACCACGGCGATAGTATCGTCATCCGTGGATGTCGTCCCGCTATAGCGCGATCGACCCAGGTGACGATTGTAGTTAAACAGCTCCTGCAAGGGCTGGAAGGGAACCATTTGATCGCGCCAGGGCACGCATCGCTGACCTTTTTCGTCTTGAACCAGACGGCTTTGAGGAAAGGTATCGAGCACCTCGGCCACCCCATCCATCGGGAAAGCAATACTCGCCCGCTCGCTGATGCAGCACAGGGCCTTGGAAATACTCAGGGTTAAGGGTAGGCGAATGGTAAACGTCGTCCCCCGACCCAGGGTCGAATCGGTATTCACCGTCCCGCGAATTTCCGTGAGTTTGGTATTCACGACATCCATCCCCACCCCCCGACCGGCGAGGTCGTCGGCTTTGTCGCGGGTACTGAATCCCGGTAAAAACAGCAGGTCGTAAACGTCGAGGTCGGTCATTTTTTCCGCTTGTTCCGGGGTAATCAGTCCCTTTTGCAACGCCTTTTGTTTGACCTTACCCGCATCGATGCCCGCCCCATCGTCAGCCACGGAAATGATGGTTTGGTTCCCTTGGTGAAAGGCGCTGACGGTAATCCGACCGGTGGCTGCTTTGCTGTGGGTGGTCCGAGCGTCGGGAGACTCGATGCCGTGGGCGATGGCGTTGTTGACCAAGTGGGTGAGGGGATCGTGAAGGTGCTCTAAAATCATCTTATCGATGAGGGTATCGCGACCTTCGATTTGCAGTTCCACCTGTTTGCCGAATTTAATCGCGTTGTCTCGAACCCCCCGTGGCAAGCGATCGGCCGTTTGAGAGAAGGGAACCATGCGCGATCGGGTCAGTCCTTCTTGCAACTGGGTGGTGGTTTGGCGCAACTGACGGGTGATTTGGTCGTTCTCCGCCACCAAAAATTCAATGTCGGAAGCCGATTCCCGCACGCGGACGATCAGCTCGATAATTTCTTGGGCCTGGGTGTGGAAATCGGTAAATCGATCCATCTCCAAGGCCTCGAATTCTCCCATATCGCCGTGGGAGTTGTTCGTTTGGGGAACGTTTTGGGCGGCTTTGACCCGACTTTGCCGACTGGCGAGCAATGCCATTTCCAGCAGGGTGCGCTCGTAGAGATCCTGCATCCGCTGACCCACGTCGCTAAGCTGCTGCACTTGATGGAGCAAGTTATCGAGAAATTGCCGCAGCCGTTCTTGGTCCTGTTCCAAGCTGTTCCGGCTGACGACGAGTTCCCCGACCAGGTTACTGAGATTATCGAGCTGCTTGATGGGAACCCGCATGGTTTGCTCGAAAGTGCCCCCCCGACGGCGGTTGCGACCGCGAGCTTCACCTCCCCCTCGGCTTTTGGCGGGAGGGGTCATACCGCCAGCGGTTTTCTCCGTTTCCTCGAGTAATTTTTCCAGGTCGTCGAAATCGCTGTTACTCTCGGGTTTGGGGGGGGTGGAGGACGAAGGTTGGCTCGGTGCGGCTTCCGAAACGGAGGGTCGATCGAGATAGACTTCTAGCTCCGAAAAAACGGCAGCTCCCGAGAGTTCGGGTCCTAAAGATAGGAGTAATTCGAGCGGCACGAACTCCGCTGGCGTTTCCACTTCCTCTGGCTCGCTCAACACAGACGCATCGCTCTGGTCATCTTCGAGTAACCCATCGAAATCTAAGGATTCTTCTTGGGCGAGCTCCCCCGATAAATCTGAGTCAAAGAGTTCGGAGACATCGAGATCTTCTGAGACTTCTCCTAGGAGGTTGTCGATGGAAATGTCACTCCCATCGGACTCGGGTTCCGGCTCCCAATCAAAATCCAAGATTTCGTCAGTGTTCTCCGGCTGCGCTGGAGCGGAGCGTTCCAGTCCGAAGAGTTCTGAGAGAGCAGTATCCGATTGCTCTTCGGCTGACATGGCGAAGGATTCCGGTACCATCTCAGATTCGGTATCGCTAAATAACTCTTCTAAGGCTTGACCTTCGGCGGAGAGATCTTGCACCGCATCGGCTTCGGATACATCCAAATCGAAGCCCTCGAAAAAGTCTAAAGAATCGTCCGCTTCTTCGGTTTCGGCACTTGGCGACTCGAGCTGCGAGCTGCGATCGAACAAATCTGTGGGGAAGTCTTCTAACTCGTGGGTTGGGGTCTGGGATGCTTCTGGAGGTGCATCACTCGAAAATAGATCGTCAAAGGATAAATCCTCATCGGTATGGGTAACGCTTTCTGTGGGGTCTGAGGCATCGAGCTCGAAAAACTCATCGAAATCGATCTCACTATCGGATTCCCCCGTGTCCTCAATTTCTAGGGCGGTGGCGGCAATTTCGTTCTCATCCCACAGTCCGTTCCATTCCTGTTCCCCCTCGGGGGGGGCTTCTTCTTCTTCGATACTTTCCAGGTTGAGCGATGGCAGGGGATCGGGCAATAAATCTCCGTCCTCCCCATCGTCCAACCCTTCTAAGAAATCCATGAGCGGTTCTGATTCTGTCGGGGTCGACGATCTCTCGGGCGAGGTCTCGGATAAATCTAATTCTTCGAGGGCACTACCCGCATCTTCCCCATCGAAATCGAAACCGAACAGATCGAAGTCATCTTCGCTAGAAGGTTGTGGGGGTGAGGAGTGTTGGGGTAAGTCGTCGAGAAATTCAGCCAAGTCACTTTCTGACATATCTCCATCGAGAGCACCGGAGATCGGACTCGCATCGAATCCGCCGAGTCCATCGGGGATTTCTTCCCACACTTCGAGTTCTGGGGCCTCATCTTCAAAGAGATCGGCTAAAGTATTGAGTTCCTCCTGACCCACAGCCGGTCCTCTAGGGTGGGGAGATCTCGAATTCGTTGTGGAGATGGATGGCTCGATGTCGATCTCGCGATCTAGGTCTGGGGTCGAGTTGTCGAGTTCTTCCCACAGTTCCGATTCTTGAGGGGGTTCGACGGGGTTGGGGGGAATATCGAGCAAATCGTCAAAATCGAGAGCGGGTTCGATATCTAAATCGAGTGGTTCGGCGAAGTTATCGGCATTTTCTGAAGGCATTTCCAGCAGGTCCTCTAGATCGAAATCCGGTTCGAGATCGGGTTCGCTTGGAGTGGGTAAGAGTTCTTCGAGGGTTGGGCCAACGACAATTTCCGCACCGCGGTTCGCCAGTACCAGTTCTTGGGCCTGTTTGATTTCTTTAATCGAAATGGAGGCGAGGGTGGAGAAGGTATTGTTCGGATTGGCAATCGCCTGCTCGACGGCCTGTAACAGTTGAACCCAGCAAGCGAGATCGAACTGTTCTCCCGCTCGGGCGAGTAAGCGACAAATTTGAACCAGTTGGTCTCGGGTTTGGGGACTGTCGGGCTGCTTGAACAGTTGCAGCATTTCTCGCAGTCGGGCGAGGACGTCACTTTGAAAGATGAGCTGCATCGCCGCACTTTCTTCGTCGTCTTCATCCTGGGTGGCAAAGGTGGGGGTCGTGGTGATGGGCATTGCCGTCATGCCTTCAAATCCGGACTGGTCTGTAGTTTCGTCCACCTGTCCGTCGAGGAGCATTTCTAAATGATGGCTCAGCTGCCCGAACACCGGTTCCACGCCAGACATGGTTTGTTGGGCGGCTGCATCGGTTAAGCCGGTGGGGCTTTGCAATTGGTCGAGGAGTTCTTGCAGAGCATCGAAGATGCGTAGAAATAGAGATTCGAGTTCCCGATCGACCCGTACTGGGTTTTCTTTGAGGAGTTTGAACCCATCTTCGAGGCGATGAGCGATTTGTTGGATGCTGCCGAGACCGAGCATGGCGGCTCCCCCCTTGACGGAATGGGCGGCGCGAAACACTTCGTTGAGCATTTCGGAATCTTCAATGGTGGCTTGTAGGTTCAGCAGCCCCTGCTCGATAGTATTGAGATGATCTCCCGCTTCTTCGATGAAATAACCCAGGATTCGTTGTTGTTCTGGCAGCATAGGAGTTCCGCTTGATAGATGGGAAAAGGCGCTCGGTGACGCTGGCTCGATCGGGTCGATCGGTGTCTTATGGCTTCAAGTATAGATCCCAGTTGTGGGCAGATCGATCTGGATTTGCGATCGGTTTTGGAGAAGCGAGAATCGAGATCGGGCGATCGAAGACTGGGTCAAAACCGCCTGAGATCGTCGAGACCTTCAAAATTTGCCCTTCGCCAACCCTGAAATCTCTTAACGTTCTGCAGCCTCGACGCGGAATCGTTCCACGGAGGTGAGCAGGTCGCGGGCAACGCCGACGAGGTTTTGCAGCGCCCCCGACACCCGGTGCGCTTCCTGGGAGGTTTCTTGGGCGGTCAGTTCCACCGCCTGCATCACCTGAGCCACAGCGCGAGAGGTTTCGGTTTGCTCGACGGTATCGGCGGTAATCGATCGCACCAGGACGTCGATGCGGTTGGACACTTGAATGATATCTTCGAGCGATCGCTTGGCTTGTTCGGCCAGGCGCGTGCCTTCGATCACCTGCTGGGTTCCTTCTTCCATGGCCATCATCACCCCGCCGGTTTCGCTCTGAATTTGCATCACGATTTGCTCGATTTCTTTGAGGGCTTTGGCGGAGCGATCGGCCAGCTGGCGGACTTCGTCGGCGACGATGGCAAAACCGCGTCCGGCTTCCCCAGCTCGGGCGGCTTCGATACTGGCATTGAGGGCCAGTAGGTTGGTTCGCGAGGCGATCGCGCTAATCGCCACCACGATCTTGGAAATTTCTTGGGAGGATTCGGCTAGACGCTTGACTTTTCGCGTTGTTTCTGCAACAGTCTCTCGAATTTCTAGAATACTGGCCACGGTGCGTTCCACCGCCTCACCCCCTTTGAGGGCCGTTGCCGAAGCCGATCGCGCCACTTCCTCCGCTTCCCGAGCGCTTTTAGCCACCTGTAAAATCGAAGTGGTCATCACCTGCACCGAATTGAGGGTGGCAGCCAGCTCCTCCGCTTGCCGCAGGGCATCCGATGCCAGAGATCGGGCAAACGATTCGCTATCGGTCGCCCCCTTGCTCACCTGACGGGCCGCTTGTTTCACCTGCTGCACGATTTCCCGCAGGTTCTGAATGGTGAGGTTAAAGGAGTCGGCCACCGCACCCAACACGTCGGCGGTCACCTCGGCGGTCACCGTTAAGTCCCCCCGTGCAGCCCCTTCCACGTCATCGAGCAGTCGAATCACCTGGCGCTGCAAGTCTTCTTTGGCTTGCTCCATTTCCTCCGCGCGGCGCTGGGCTTCGTTGGTGGTGGTGAAAATCGCTCGCGCCATCTGGTTGAATTTCGAGGAGAGGTTGCCAAATTCATCTTCGGCAAACACCGTCGCCCGCGCCCCTAAATCTCCTTGGGTGACCGCCTCGAAGGAACTTTGCAAATCGAGGGTCGACCGCCGAATTTGTCGGGCGCCGATGCGACCTAACAGCCAGGTGGACGCTCCTCCAGCGATTCCCGCCGTCAGGGACATGGCCAAACCGGCTAACTGAACTTGGGGCACTAAACCCCGCCGAACTTCAGCTCCCAGACGAGTTTCCCCCGCGAGCTGGCGGACGCCGATGTGGCTGATACCCGCCACGGCAGAAGCCGAGACCACTCCGGTCACTAACGCCATAATCCATTGCTTGGCGTTGAGGGAAGAGTTTTCATAAAAGGCCAGCATTCCCTGCTCGACAGTTGGGGACGCGGCTTCCGTGCTGCTATCGACTTGGGTAAACGTGGGCACTTGCTCGGAGGAACCGGCAATGCTGAAGAGTTCTTCATCTCGAATCACCGAGCCGTCGCTGGCTTCGGTAAATTCCAAGCTGACTTCATCGGTGCCCAAACTGCTGTCGGCCGACGGATCGAAGAAACTCGAATCGTCCGAGAGTCCTGAGGAGTCGCTATCGGAATCGGCCATGTCGAAGTTGGGGATGCTACCGAGATCGTCAAAGTCATCGAACTCGTCTAAAAATCCCGCGCTGCTCGGATGGCTGACTTCCCCATTCGCCGTTTCGAAGGATGGAGTCCCGTCATCGCCTCCGATGCCACCCTCATCATCGTTGAAGGAGTCTCCCAAACCGAAGGAATCGTCGAAGGCGTCGAGATCGAAGCTATCGGATTCTCCGAGTCCATTGCGATCGGGAGCAATCAGAGTCTGCTCTTCATCATCCAACATCGGAGCGCTGGATGTGGGAATTCTGGGGGGGCGAGAGGTGGGGGGTGAAAAGTCGCCCCCATCGAACTCGGCGAAATTGGCGGGGGGATTCTCCATCAAAAAGGTTTCTGAGTCTGCGTCGGAGGGATCGAAATCGCCGAAGCCAGATTCTTCTGGCGTATCTTCCCAGTCTTGGGCTGCGGGATCGAAGTCGCCGAACCCGGATTCTTCGTCGCCGAACCCGGATTCTTCTGGTGTATCTGCCCAGCTTTGAGTGCCATCGCTCCCATCCCCCCCATCGAAGTCGCCAAAATCAGAGCGGGCAGCGGCATCGGCCCAGTTCTCGTTCCAGTTTTCTCCGGAGGGATCGCTCGTGTCGACGGTCTCGTCGAAGGGAATCTGGGAGGTTGAGTCTCGATCGAATCCCGTCGAACCGAGGTTTTTATCCTCTAACTCTTCAAAGGGCGGTGGCAGTTCGATACTATCGAGTTCGTCGTCGCTGCTATCGAAGGTGGAGTGGCTCTCGAAGCCGCTTGCGTCTTCGCCGATGAGATCGGGCATTTCATCGGCGGGTAAAAAACTCGGTAAGTCGTCCCACTCCGAAGCGGGTTCCTCCAATTCCTTGGCGGGGTTAGCGCTAAAGGGATCCGATGGAGGGGCTTCGTCGAAATTGTCGTCGAGGGGAACTTGGACGGGGGTCTCAAAGGGACTATCTAGTTCCGAGGGAGCATCCTCAGCGACTTCGGGAAAATCGAAGGAACTGTCAATCCCGAAGACGTCGCCATCGGGATCGAATTCTCCAGAGGCTCCGTTGTCAGAAGATTCCCAACTTTGACTCGAGAAGTCGTCCCCTTCCATAAAGTCGATTTCTTCCGTTGCCAGATCCGTCGCCTCATCGAGAGTGGTTCCCTCCGTCCCGCTCATGGAGCGATCGGCATCGACGACGCCCTTACTGGCATACTCGATAAAATCGGGATCGGCGGTCAATTGCAGAACGACTTCGTACTGCTCTTTGGCCACTTGGTACTCTTGCAACCCATAGCAGTAGATATGACCTCGAAGCAGGCGGGCGCTCGGATCGTCGGGAAACGCCTCGACCAATCGATCGACAATAGTCGCTGCGTCTTGGTAATTTCCCTGCATGTAGGCTGTTTCAGCCTGCTGATATTCTTGTGCGAAGTCTATACCGGATGCCATTTGCCTCCCCCAATTCAATTGTCGATTTTAGAGCATGGATTTGAGACGAGCGAGTCATTTTTTAGAATCCGCATCGTGACTTTCTCATACTAATACCCAATCGAACGCCGCGCCTTGGAGAGCTAAAATACTCGAGGTTGCTAAGCTCGTGCCGCCCGACGAGCCGAAGGAATCATCGAGACGCGAACGAGCTCTCGACAACGCGCTCCCCTTCTTCGTCGAGAGATCGTTCTCCTCGCTCATGCCGCCCAACGAGCCGAACGAATAATCGAGACATGATCGAGTAGCCGGAGAACGCGCTCCCCTTCTTCGTCCAGAGGCCATTCTCCTTGGAGAAAAGGGGCCATGGCATCGGGGACGTTGGCCGGCATCCGAGCTTGCTCTACATCTAGCCAGTCCATTCCTTTTGCTTCGTTGAGTCGGTCTACGGCTAACCCTAGTATAATGTCTTGGTCTTCGACTGCAATCACGTGAATTTCTGCTCGGTCGGTATTGAGAGGGGTACTGTCTCCTAAAAACTGCCCTAAATCTCCCACCCACACAACCCGTCCTCGCAAGTTGATCGTTCCCAAGAGTAGCGGCGAAACGTTCGGGAGGGGGGTAATCCGATCGGGGGTTGGGGCGATCACTTCTTTGATGCCCGTCGCGAGCAGGGCAAACTCGCTACCCGAGGGGATGTGAAATCGCAAGTGTAACTCGCCTTCGGGGGTTTCGAGTTCTTGAAACTCCGGGGTGCGTTCGGATTCCGTTCCGGTCAAAAAGTCTGGACTGCCAACCATCGAAACCTAACTCCTACCCTCGCAGCATCTGCTTGACGGTCCCCACCAACTCTGTGGGTTGAAAGGGTTTAGCCACGTAGGCATCGGCCCCTTGTTTCATTCCCCAATAGCGATCGAACTCTTCGCCTTTGGAAGAACACATCACCACCGGAACGTTTTGGGTTTTGGGGTCGGCTTTAATGCGACGGCAAACTTCGTAGCCGTTCATCCGAGGCATGACGATATCGAGGACGACTAAATCTGGCAGACCTTTCTGGATTTGTTCTAGAGCTTCGACGCCATCGCTGGCTTCAATGACGGTTAATCCACTTCCGCGCAGGAGGTTGGCAATCATTTCTCGTTGGGTGACGCTGTCTTCGATGACCAAGACTTTACTCATAACTTTTTACCTAAAGAGCGGGCGGCGACTCAAACTCGCAAGCAATCTCGTACTGCCAGGGACAATAGCGGCTGATGGATTGGACCCCGATCTCGTACAACTTACAGAACAAACCGGCAAGTTTGACTTTAAGTTCCACAATGCCGAGCGAACAATTGGCCATTGCCGGTGTTGGGACTATTGAATGAATTTTAACCTCGACCTTTGGGTGAGCCTCGGGCAAGTTGGGAACCAACTCTACGCTGCGACGCTTGTTTTTCCCGCGCCAATTTTAACTTCTAGGAAAACATCGGCTCGAGTCAAATTAGAACAGACCGACCGGTCGAGGGTCGGGAATGCCGAACGCTTTGCTTCGATCGACTTGCAGGTGCAAGGGTTGGACTCGACCCGCGATTTGGGTGCAAAATCCTTTTCCTTTTGTTTTCAAGGTGCCAAAAAACAGATGAATATTAACTTATTCCTCGATTGTACCAGGAAATCCCCTTCGGGAGCTGGGGAAGATCGACCGTGAGGAAGGCTTCGGGAGAATGGGGTGTCGGGAATGGGGAACGGAAAATTTTGAGGGGTTCGCCGATGCATTCTTTCCCTTGTCGGTCTAGAAGCCATCCTCTCCCAAAGCCTCTCGCAGGGCATCGGCAAATCCATTATCTTGAGAGGCTTGTTCTGGAGACACCGAGCCAACGTATTGTTCGACGATCGTCACCAATTCTCGATCTCCGAAGGGTTTGGTCAGATAATCCGTTGCCCCGACCATTCGGGCTTTGACCCGATCGATAAAGCCATCTTTGCCCGTTAACATGACGATCGGTTTTTGCCGGAAGGCGGTGGATTTGCGCAGCATGGCGCAAATTTCGTAGCCATCGGGTTCGGGCATGGCAATATCGCACAAAATTAAATCGGGCTTGAGTCCGAAGACTAGAGAGAGTGCTTTGAGGGGACTGCCGATGGTTGTAATTTCGTACCCTGCGGGTTTGAGAATCTGCTCGACGGTTTTGCGAACGACGCGATCGTCGTCGATACAAACCACTCTGGGGGTTTGAGCGGTTGCAGGACGCAGACCCGCACTGACCAAAGACTCTGACGAAATCTGGATCGCGGGAGAAGACAGTTGCACCAGACCCTCTTGGATGTAGGGATAAATGGCTTTGGCCACTTGAATGATGTCGCGATTGAGATACCGAGAAAGCTGACGGATGGAAGTTTTGCCATCGGCCCAGCGAATCAAGGTTTGGAAAGTCTTTGGCGGGAGCGTCGATCGCAACGACTCCGGTTCGGAGACGATCGGGCATTGACTCGGTGAAAGAATTAGAGGATGAAGTTGTTTCCAATCCCGAACTTGCTCGATGATTTCTCGCAGCAGAGAACCGATACTCAAAGTCATCAGTTGGGGGGCGAGCGCGGGTCCCATATCGAAGGCAAAAGCTCCTCGATTCAAGCTCAGTAGATCGAAGAGAGTTTCGCGTACCATGCTGCGGATGATACTCCGTCCTTGGTCGGGGGTCAGCTCGTGATTCTCCAATAATCGCCATAGATAACCGTACTCTGGAGCGTTGGTTGCCCCCAAAGCGGAAATATCCAATTGATTGAGAACGGTATCGACTCCGTAGCGATGGAGGTAGTCGCGCAGTCGGGATAAGTTACTGTCGCGGCTGCGAGCGGCATAGACGATTCGACCGTTGGCAAAAAAGACAAACCACGAGTCCTCAGATAAGTCGAGATGGCGGTGGCGGTAGGGGACTCCGTAAAGACCTGAAGAGTTCGATGCGGCCTCGTGGTAGGCCTCGACAAACAGCTCGCCAGTGCGCTGACCGAGTTCGACCAGTTGCAGGATGCTCCGGATATCAATTTCGCTTAAATTTCCCTGCATACAGCTCAAACGCTCTCCCTGTCTAATGTCGTCCCTACTTAAAAAGAGGAAGGTTTCCTCGACTCATACTTAAGCTTCCCAAAACGGAATGTCAAGATTTCGCCACCTTTCTCTGGCCGTATTTCTCAACTCTTTCTCATTGTCCCAGACTAATCCAAACAGAGGCTATTATGGTAAAGATCGAAAGAGTCTTCCACCAGAAGGTTTCCATTTTGCCGAGTTTCAACTTGCTGCACCAGACGATGGGAAAGTTGCGTCAATGGGCACCTCAAGCAACTCATCATCCGGGATTCAAACTGGCGATTGCCTCGCCGATGGCGCGAACTTCTCAGCTCTCGACGCTCGACTCTCATGGCGCGCGATCGTCGAGCGAATGGTTTTCGGCAGGCACCATCGCGCGATTTGACTTCTCGGTTTTTGACTTTAAACGCTCTAGGTTTCGAGTGGGAGCCAGTGTCGCGCTCTCGATGGCACCGACTCGAAGAAGGAGACCGCGTCGAAAATGCCGACGCTCAACTCACCAGAGCCAGCGGTGGACTGACTGATTATGGAGCGACCGAGTTCGAGGCTCGGGCATAGACATTCTCAAAAGGAAGATAAGCGTGCAGTATCTAGCGGAAGTCCAAAAAAAAAGCGGAGTGTTCGGTGGCGGCAAAGCCGAACTCAAACTCTTGGCTTGCCAGCGGGGTGATAGTTGGACCGCTGTCGCCGGAGACGAGGTCGTTCCCGTCGATGATGGAGGAAACTTCAATGGGGGCGCGCTGGTCTTTGCCGAGGTCGGTTCGAACAAGCAAGTTCAAGGAAATCTCAAAGATGCCAGTCGGCAAATCGTCAGTATTCTCCAAAGTTACTCTCGGCTGCAAGAGAAGACGAAGACTCAAGAAGAAGAAATCAAGCAGTGGCAAGAATCCCTGACCTATCAAAGCCAAGAGTTGAACCGCCGTCAGATGGAGATGGAGGCACAAATCGAGCAGCTCGAACAAATTAATCAAGAAGCTGAGGATCTCGAAGCCAAACGCAGTCAAATTGAAGCGAGCGATCGAGAAGTGGCCGGGCTGCGGGAGGAAATGGAGCGCAAACAGCAAGAACTCGATGCGGCGTGGGCGCAACTCAACAGCCAACAAGCCGAACAGCCCGCCGGCGGAACGATTGATGCCGAACAAGCCAACAGCTTACAGGAATGGTTGAATTACCTGGCTCAGGTGGCGATCGATCCCAATTCGGTTCAAGATCCTCTCAATGGGGCAACGGAACGAGTGACGAGCGCTCAGTCACTCCTAGAAGAACATTGGCAGCAACTCGAACAGCACCGAGGGGCGACAGACGAACAACAGACGCAACTGGATGCCCAAGCGGGGGAAATCGCCGGTCAGTGGCAGCAGTTTCATGACTCTCAAGGCACTCTGGAACTCGAACGCATCGATTTGAAGGTGCGAGAAAATACCCTCGAACTCAAACAGACGATGGCTCAGTTGCTCGATACCCAAATGCAGCAACTCGGAACCCTCTCGGGTGCTGCTGAGGGCGGTGGGAATGCCCCGAGTTCGGACTTGGGGAACCTCGAGAATTTATCCGCTCACGAGTTGCAGCGCCAGGTACGCAAGTTACGAGCGGACTTCGCCGAACCCTTTTCTTTTTTCAGCGATCAGGAAGAAGAGCTGGCTTTGAGCCGTCAGGAAATCGCAGAAGCTCAAGGGAAAATGAAAGATGCCTTTGGGGCAGAACGCGAGCAGCTCGAAAACGAAATTAAAGATCTCGAAGAAAGCTACAAGTTTCTCTTCGGTACGGTATCGGGTCAACTGCAAAATATCTTAGAGCGCCAGCGCAGCATGAACCAAAGCCAGACGTTGCTTTGGCAGAAGTTGGGTCAGACCGAAACCAACAGCGATAGCTCTTCGTCTTCATCGGTGGATGTCGGTCCGTTGATGGGGGAACTCACTCAAAAGCGCCAGCAACTTGAAGCGGAGATGGAAGGACTGCGCCAGGGTCTCGATGAGGCGAGAGCGTCCCTGGAGCAGCGGGCGAGCGAACTGGAAAATCGACGGAACGAACTCAAAGCCCAAGAAAACGAACTCGTCGAGGCACGCTCGAACTTAGCCCGAGTACAGGGTAAAGTAGCGCTCTACGAGGAACTGTTACAGCCGATTCAAGACCAAATTGACGAGCTGCGCCAGAGTATTGAAGCGATGTCGGGTGGGGTGGCTCAAATTCAAGAAATGGGGGCTTCCCAACAACAGGCGATCGCTCAACTCCAAGAATCGGTTGCGGGATTGGTTGACAGTACGGCTGTGGCTTAGTGCCCTCGATCGCTCTTGGGTCGATTGCTGGGTAAACTCCATTGCTTGGTAAACTATGTACCGTAGATTGGGGATGTTTGATCTTGCTAGATAAAGACGCGAAAAAGACAATTCTGCGCAAAATCCCGCACGCACTTTATATCTGCGGCGTGAAAGCGAAAGAGGGTGATGCCGTGAATGGCTTTACGGCTAGTTGGGTGATGCAGGCATCCTTCGAGCCGCCACTGGTGACCAATTGCGTGAAGTCCGATAGCGGTTCCCACGCCATGATTCAAGAAAGTGGGGTGTTTGCCCTCAGCTTTCTGGCCGCCGGACAAAAAGAACTCGCGCAACAATTTTTCAAACCCCAACGTCGAGTGGGGAATAAGTTTGAAGATGTCGAGTTTTACCTGGGAGAAACCGGCTGTCCGATTATTCAAGATGCCCTCGGTTACGTGGAGTGTCAGGTGGTGGCAACGGTAGAACGGGGCGACCATACGGTGTTTGTCGGCGAGGTAATTGCTGCCGGAGTTCACCGCGACGGCGAGATTCTCGATTTGGCGAGTACGGGTTGGAATTACGGAGGCTGAAGGGTGTTGACAGTTGGGGTCGCTTCGATGTCGATATTGTGTTGCGTTGTGCCAATAGACATCTGCTAGAAATCAAAAATTCAGACAATTTCTATGCCAAAGTCATGAATTTATTCTCCCTTTCCCCCTTAACCCATTTCCTCCAAAGGTCTAATTGCTCTATGTTTGCTCGCTCTATGTTCGCTCGTCCTCGTGGGCTCGACACGATCGCATCTTGCTCCCCGATGACTGTTGGATTAAGTCTGGGGGTGCTGTGTCTGAGTTGCGGGTTGATGGGTTGCTCTGGAGCGACCGTAGCCAGGCAACTGGTCGTTGACACCGATCGCCCAGTGATTGCTCAAAAAGAACCGGGAACGGAGGAAGGAGCCAGGGGACAAATGTTACCAGTGGGTGCGATTGCAACGATTTCGGGAGAGGCGATTCAGTTAGAAGTGACGCGCACCCCCGCTCAGCAGGCGATGGGATTGATGTTCAGACCGGCTTTACCCGACGATCGAGGAATGTTATTCTCCTTCGATCCGCCCCGTCCCGTCAGCTTCTGGATGAAGAACGTGCCGGTAGATTTGGATATGATTTTCTTGCGAGAAGGTGTGGTGATGGCGATCGCCCAGAACGTACCTCCTTGCACCAGCGATCCCTGTCCCACCTACAGTCCCGGTGCGATGGTGAAAATCGATCGAGCGATCGAGTTGCGGGGAGGACGCGCGGCTGAGTTAGAGGTGGCAGTGGGCGATCGCATTGACATTGAATTTCTCGATCTCGAAGAATCGCCTCAATCATTCGCCCCAAAGCAAGGGGTTCGATCGAATTCGGATAATGCGTTGCCATGAAGTGCTATGGCTCTAGTGCAATGCGGCAGAAATAACGACCCAGCTCTCAACCGTTGAAAGCTATACACAGTAAACATTTTTCATTTTGCGAAACCGCGAGCGGTGTCAGTTTCTGTCCCGTTCAACTTTTCAAGACGCATTTTTAATTCTGCGTAGCAGCACTAGGGCGTGTCATCAATGAAGCCAGATCGCACCAGCAGCCAGATAAATGGCACCGAGAAAGTTAAAGTTCTTGGTTCGCTTATCCTATCTTCGCTTATCCTATCGTGTTGCGATACCCCTTTGGAGCTGCTACGGGAATGCCCGAAACGGCTTTAGTTTGACAAAAAAGTTTTCGATCGGGTGCCGCGCCTTGTAGAGGTCTTTGTCGCACTCACCCTAGTGAGTGCGATTCCGTTTGGAGAGAATTATATCAAGTTCGGATAATTCGTTAGAATTGGGCGCAAATGCTTAATCTCTTCTCAAATTCTCTCCCCCAGCGATTGCCTGCTTCCAGCGCGATTGCCTGCTCGCTTCACGGTGAATTATAAGTATTCAACCGAACTTGATATTACAGCCGCGATCTCTACATTCCATTAGGGCGCGGACAGTCTAAGCATCACCAGAATATTCCGCCCATTGCCCCCCTAGAGCTAGCGTTGCTTCCGGGAGCCGATCGACATATATAGCCTAATAACTCTGAATATCGCGATATTCTACTTCAGCGAACATCCTATCCCCATTGGTGACTGTTTTGGCTTGTGTACCGCTTGTAAACTGTTGTGGGGGGAAAGGGGTGAGGTTAATTAGAGCTCCTGCGCGAATCATTTTATTGGTGCCCGTTTAGGGTTCAACAACTGAGCCATCTAATATATTTTGACCGAATGAAGTCACCGATCGTGGCGACCCGGCGCACAGTTTGACGATTCATGCAGGAGGTCTATTACACAATTATTCGGCGGTGTCCGCACCTCGGGTGACAACTTTTATAAAATCTTAAACTTATACTAAAACTAAACCTTGACAACGCCAAGCATGACTAAACCTAGATTAAATTCGGCTTTCAAACATCTGATGTCCGTACACTGGTGGATGTTTTACTGCTATATCATCCTGTTTCTCGGCGGGTCTTTTATGGCACGCTTACCCCGAGGCTCTTTCGGGCGCGGCTCTCTTTACGACTTCCACAAAACAGTGGGCGTTCTCACCATGGCTTTATTAACCTGGCGCATTTTAACTTTGTTACGGGTTTGGTGGAAAAAGTATACTAAGCGATCGCCCAAGTACAGTCCGGAGTGGATGAAAAAGTTTGCCCTCCACACGATGCTGTATCTATTTATGTGGGCTGTTCCCATTAGCGGCTTCTTCTTTTCTAACTCCTTTAAAAGCGAAAACGTCCACTTTTTATGGATAACCATGCCAGATTTATTTCCGCAAAATCGCGATCTCGTGGACCTGGGTCGAAATATTCATTTCTGGTTGGCGTATACGTTCTTAGCGTTTATTCTCTTGCATACCATCGACCAGCGTAAAGTCGTGCGATCGTTCTGGCGGCGAACTTTCAAACAAAAAACTCAATTGAGCCGATAAGCATTCAGCCATCAGCCGTCAGGTTTTAGGTTTTAGGAAGACTCCCAAGTCAGAAACACTCCCTCAAACCCCTATGGTTGGTTGAACGAGACTTTAATGCTTCAGATCGAGTTCGGTTAAATGCTGACAATTGCGATCGAGGTGAGCATTGGGGGCATCGGGATCGAGGTGAGCATCGGGAGAAAATTGGAGAAGAGATCGACCGGGTTGCGCTTAATGGTCACGAATTCTCCGAACTTGAGATCGCTCTCCCCCAGCCTCCCCTGCTCCCCCTACCTTCTCCGATTTAATATATTGCCCAAATCGGTTATCCTCGAAGAGATATTCTCTAGGCTGACCGAAAACGTCATGACTCAGCCTCATCTCTTAGAACTTGCAAAACAAGGAGAGCCGAGAGCGATTTCGGCTCTGCTAAACCAACATCTTAAATATCAGGGCATTCGATCGAAAGTGGCCCTCAAAGATAGCTGCCTGCACGTTTTGCTCGAATCGGAAGAACAAGTGCCCGATCGCTATCAGATGGTGGATTTTGTTCGAGTCAAGCTCGTCAACCTAGAATCGGAAACCATTGCCCGCGCTATTGTCTACGGTCGCCAGCAGGGTCAGGAAAAACCGGCTTGGAATCAAGAATTTGCCCTGGCCGTGGGTGGATATTCTCATCTAGTCTCCTCCCAAAGCTACTCGATTCCCCCCACTCTCGCTCAAGACGAGACTCAAACGAGCGATTTCGGCTCGACGAATTCCCCTGAACCGGATTCACCCCCAAGCGCACAGAAATCTACACCCGATCGAAAATGCGGTCCGATGGCACTTGCGGCGATCGTCTCGGCATTGCTGGTGGCGATCGCACTGGCCTATCTCGCGCTCAATTCCGATTCCCCATCAGAAACAGTTCCCACTCCCCAAAGCCAACAGCCGTCTCCCGTTCCCAGTTTTTGAGGAACCCAGTCTTTGAGAGATGCACTCACCTTCTCGGAGCAATTGACCGATTTCCCAAGCGTCACCGTACCCGCCATCGGTACCAACCCCGCTATGGGTGACTCTGGGGGATCGCGTCCATCGCTCCACTCCACCAAATCGTGTCAAATTTGAGGAAGTGGCATCTTCGCAGTACTGTGCCTTCGTTGAGGTTTGTAGGTTAGAAACATCAAACCACATCGAGGAGTTACCGCCATGACTGCTACGACTTCAACCGAGATCGAAACCTATTTTCCCACCCTCGGCCGAGGCGATGCCGGACGGGATGTCAAAGCCGTGCAACAACGCTTGAATCAACTCGGATTTGCCCTGACGCTCGATGGTGTTTTCGGGGTCTACACGGAAGGTGCGGTGAAGAAATTTCAACAACGGCGCGGATTGAAGATCGATGGTACGGTCGGTTCGATGACCTGGAAAGCGCTGATTCCCCCGACTCTACAACGGGACAGTGCCGGTCCGGATGTGGAATACCTGCAAACGATTCTGCGGACGATCGGGTATGCTCTGTCGACCGATAGTATCTTCGGCGCGCGCACCCAGTGGGGCGTTGAGAAGTTTCAAAAAGAGCATGGCTTGAAAGTCGATGGTATCGTCGGTCCCCTGACTTGGAAAGCACTGTTGAGCGCTCCGGCGATCGTTGGTGAGTAAGCAACCGTCACGCACGTTCTTCCGCGGACGGTGAAATGGGGAGTCGGGGTTGCGGACTTCCTCTCCCCATCATTAATTTATGAGAGATTCACGATGCTATTTATTACCAATCGTTTTTTGAATGAAGGACTGACCCCACAAAACCCCCAGAGTTTACCTCGTTCCGTGAGCTTTGCGCGGGATAACCGAGTTGACCAGTCGGTTTATTTCTGTCGGCGCGATACCCAAAATAACTATACGGAAATCGGTCGTCAAGCTTTCTTCGAGCGATTGCAAGCGGTCAAAGCCGATCGCATTTTGTTCTACATCCACGGTTTTAACAATCAGCCAGAACCGAACATTTTTCCTACAGCTGCAGAACTGCAAACCTTGTTCGACGAAAAAGCCCGCGATGATGTCTTTGTCGTTCCAATCCTATGGCCTTGCGACGACGATCGGGGCATTCTCAAGGATTACTTTGACGATCGCGATGCAGCCGATGGGAGTCGGATCGCGTTTATGCGCTTGTTTGAAATGTTGCTGCAATGGCAAACCGATAGTCCTCACCCGAAACAGATGAACGTTTTAGCACATTCGATGGGCAACCGGGTCTTGCGAGGAGGGTTGCAACGCTCGGTCGAACGTTCCCATCCCCAAGGTTTGCCGCAAATTTTCCGTCATATTTATCTGGTGGCGCCGGATATCGAGCACGATACCTTAGAACCGGATCGAGAAGGCAGCGCGATCGCCACTGCAGCAGAGCGCATTAGCGTATATTTTGCCAATGATGACTTGGCGTTAAACGCGAGCAAAGTCGTGAATCTCCAACCACCCATCCACTTTCACCGCCTCGGTCGCACGGGACCTAAAAATCTGCAAAACATCTCTGAAAATATCCACGCTTTTGACTGCGGCAGCTTCAATACAGACTACGATCGCCCCACCGGACATGGGTATTTTACCCGCGATGCCGAAGGAAATCCCGGCTTGCTGTTCGAGCATCTCTGGGAATGCCTTCGCTCTGGAAGCGTGCCAACGAACCCATCACCTGATGGCACGACCCCACTGACTGACCGATTTTGGCAACAGTAAGGTCTCGGTAAGTCAACGTTACGGTTTCAGGTGGGGTGTGGAGCAGGAGGGGGAATCCCTGGAAATTTTCTGCGATCTCCGAGCTGAATCGTCGAGTGTAATACGTAAATCCCACAAACTCTCCTTCTTCTTGCGACTGACAGCCTTCTGAGCTTTTTTTAGGTGCTTTTGGGCTTTTCGGTAGTATTGGGGGATTGCCACCTCGGAACCATCAGACTTTACCAGGAACGATTGAAGTCCCATGTCGATTCCCACAGCGTTGACCGCATCATCTTTGGGGATGACGTTGGGGACGGTATCATCGGCGATCGCAAGAGTGACGTACCAGCCATCGGCTTTACGAGAGACGATGGCTGTTTTGATCTTGAAACCATCAGGGATAGGACGGTGCATTACCAGCTTGACATCACCAAACTTAGGCAGTGTCAGGCGATTACCCTTCAGGGGGGACTTACCCAATGAGGGAAAGGTAAAAGACCGATAGCGTCCCCGCCCCTTAAATCGAGGCTTGCCGCTCCGTTTACCATTACAGTCACCTTTCAGATAGCGCTTGAAGGCAAGGTCTACTCGCTTAACGCAGTCTTGCAAGACTTGCGATTGAATGTCCCCGTACCAGGGACGGTCTTTCTTGAGTTGTACCAACGACCGTTTTTGAGAGTAGTAGTCCGGTCGTTCCCGCAGTTCCGGTAGATGACAGACCAGCGGGCAAGAGTTAATCGAGCTGCGGTTTTGCTCGTACCAGTTGAACCGATCCGCCAACAGGTAGTTGTCGGGTAGGAAGGCATACGTCGCCGTATCCTTCCCCCCATAGAACCGGACTTGACAGTTTCCCATCATCCGGCTCAGACTCCTTTTCCAGAGTGAATGTCTGCGTGGCAGCTTCGATGTATGAGAGATA